>JAUWHT010000337.1 GCA_030605745.1 Pirellulales bacterium
CGCCGCCGGTGTTGGCGTGGTCCGGGCGGCTGCTGACGTGGGGGTTACTGTCCTGGGCCTGGTGGCGGCTGAGCCGGGCGGTCGTGCCGGTGCGTTGGTTTGCTGTCCTTACCGCCGCATTGTGGGTCTGCTTCACCGAGCACTTTCAGATGGCCGGCGAATGGGCCGTCGGCGGCATGGAGGCCAAGGGGTTCGCCTTCGTGCTGGTGTTGCTGGGCGTCGAGGCGCTTGTCCGCAACCGCTGGAATCGCGCCTGGTTGCTGCTCGGCGCGGCTGCGGCTTTTCATGTACTGATCGGCGGGTGGTCGGTGGTGGCTGCCGGGCTGGGGTGGCTTTGGCTCGGCAGGGACCGTCCGACGCTGCGCTCGATGTGGCCGGGTATCGTGGGCGGGTTGCTGCTCTCGTTGCCCGGGTTGGTCCCGTCACTGGTGCAGAACTGGGGCACCGACGGCGAGCTGGTCCGCCAGGCCAACCATATCTACGTCTACCAGCGATTGTGCCATCACCTGGACCTGGGGCAGATTCCCACCCACTATATCCGTCGCTTCGTGCTGTTGACGGTGTTTTGGATTATCTTGTGCCGAGCGACACCGGCCGCAGCGGCCCCGCGGCGGCTGCGGGCGTTTGTGGTCGGGGCGATTGGCATCGCACTGGCCGGCGCGGCGATTACTCCCTTGGCATACTTCGATCGGGCGCTGGCAGCCGGGCTGTTGCGGTTCTACTGGTTCCGGCTGGCCGACGTCGCCGTGCCGATGGGGGTCGCACTGGGCGCCGCTTCGTTTGTCGTCTGGAAACTCCAATCGCGACCGGCGGCCGGCAGGTGTTGGCTGGCGGTAGCGATCGTCGTTGCATGCGTCCAGGTGGTGATCCACGCCGCCGACTGCGCTCGACCCACGCCGCCGCCTGCCGATCGGTTGCCCGATTACGTCGCCTGGTGGCTTGCCTGCGATCGGGTGGTACGATCCGACGATATCCGGCCGCAGGCAAGGTTCCTTACGCCCCGAATGGCCCAGACATTCAAGTGGTACGCCGGCAGAGCGGAGGTGGCCAACTGGAAGGAGATTCCGCAGGATGCCCGGGCGATCGTCCAGTGGTGGCGGCGGATGAACGATCTGTACGCCACCGGCAGCCGCCAGCCCCACGAGCGCTGGCACGAGTCGCTTGCCGAACTGGGCCCGCGGCGACTGAAACACTTGGGAGCAAAGTACCAGGCCGACTACGTATTGACGGTGAACAGACCCAGGCTTCCGCTGGAGGTGGTCTACGAGAACCGATCGTATATCATCTACCGGCTGCAGTAAGGGGATTTGGAATTATGGGAGTTCTGGTAGAATTCAATCCCCAATCCCCAATCCAAAATCCAAAATCCAAAATGTTTCCTCCCCACGCTGTAGTCTTCGATATGGACGGTCTGATGTTCAACACGGAGGACATCTACACGCTGGTGGGCAGAGAGCTGTTGCGTCGGCGGGGGCGCGAGTTTACCGATGAATTGAAAGATGAGATGATGGGGCGCCCGCCGAAGGCGGCCTTCGAGGTGATGATCCGCCGGCAGGACCTCGACGATACCTGGGAGGAGTTGGCAGGCGAGTCGAACCGGATTTTCCTCAGCCTGTTGGGCGAACACCTGGCGGTAACGTCGGGCCTGCTGGAATTGCTCGACGCGCTGGAGGCTGCCCGGATTCCCAAGGCGATCGCCACCAGCAGTTGGCGGGAGTTGCTCGACGCCTGCCTCTCGCCGTTCGACCTGGCACGGCGTTTCCGGTTCACGCTCACCGCCGAGGACATCACCCACGGTAAACCGCATCCTGAGATCTATCTTATGGCTGCCGAGCGATTCGGCGTGAGGCCGGCGGAGACATTCGTATTGGAAGACAGCCAAAACGGTTGCCGCGCCGCCGTCGCCGCCGGCGCTTTCGCGGTGGCTGTGCCGGGCAAGCACAGCCGCGAGCACGATTTCAGTACCGCCTCACTGATCATCGACGGCCTGGCCGACCAGCGGTTGTATGAGGCGTTGGGAATCGGCCGCAGTTAGCCCGACAGGTGCATGCAGTGCCAGCACACACGTTTAGCCGTCGCGTCCACGCGGCGCGACTACCCGGCTAAACCTACTTCTCCCTTGACGGTCTTGCGGCGGAAGTGCTAGACTGGCTGTTTTGGTAGCCAATTTCTGGTGGGAATCTTGTTGGCTGGCGTCACGGATTGAGGATGGGCCGGATGTTGAAGACGTTGGGGATCGTTCAGGGGTGTTTCTCCTCGCCGCGTTTCCGCCGCACTATCAACCGCAAGCTGGGCGGCAAATCGGTGTTGGAATGGGTGGTCCGCCGGGTGACCGATTGTGCTCGGCTGGACGGCGTGATCGTGGTAGCGTGCAACGCGGTCGAACACCGTTTCGTCGGCAGCCTGGTTCCGCCGGACGTTCCGGTGTTTGTCGGTAACCAGCCGGATGCCTTGGAGCGATTCTGCCGTGTGTTGGAGGAGTATCCGGCCGAAGCGGCGGTTCGGATCCGCGGCGACAACCCGTTCATCGACCCGGTGTTGATCGACCGGCTGGTGACCACCGCCCAGTCGCACCCGAATTGCGACTACGTCAGCTACTGTTCGCAAGACGGTCGCCCGGCTATTCTCTCACCGGTGGGGATTTATGCGGAATGGTTCCGCAGCAGCGCGCTGCGCAAAGCGGCCCGGGCAAGCAGGAACACAGCCGACCGGGAACACGTTACCCGATACATCTACTCCCACCCCGAGAAATTCAACCTTCGGCTGATTCCCGCCCCGTCCGAAATCGATCGCGACGACATCCGCTTGACGGTCGACATCGAAGAGGACTGGGAGCACACCCTGGCGATCTATGACGCCCTGGGGCCGGAAGCATTAGATTGGCAACGGATTGCCGGCTTGTTGGACCATCAGCCGGCGTTGCGCAGACGGATGGCGGTGCTTAACCGCGTGCACGCCCAAGGCTGAATACTGTATGTCCGATCGCATTCCCATGACCCGCACCGGGTACGACAAGATCAAGGCCGATCTCGACCGGCTCCACACCGTCGCGTTGCCCGAAATCCTCGAGCGGCTGGCCAATGCCCGTGCTGAAGGCGACCTGACCGAAAACGCCGAGTACCTCGGCGCGCAGGAAAGCCGGGCGATGATGGAAGCCAGAATCAACGTGCTCCGCGACAAGCTGGCCCGCGCCGTGTTGATCGACCCCTCGCAACTTCCCCGGGACGAGGTCGGCTTCGGTTGCACGGTGCGGGTGAAGGACCTCGCGCTAGGTGACGAAGAAGAGTTCACACTGGTCGGCGCCGGCGAAGAGGACTACGAGGCCGGCAAGATTCTCTTCACCAGTCCGCTGGCCCAAGGCCTGGCGGGCAAGAAGGTCGGCGATCGGGTGGAGATCAAGGTTCCCAAGGGGATGGAGAATTTCGAGATCCTCAAGATTCGCTTCGAAGAGTGAAGAGTAAGGTGAAGTAAGTAGGAGTGTCGCGTCCACTTCTCTATGACCCAATACTCATGATCTTCTTACGGCAAATCTTCTTTGTCAGGCGTTGGAGCTTGCGGACTCGGGTAGCGAGATACTCCAGTTCGGCCTTGGTGATCTTGTAGTCGCGTTTGTAGCGGGCGTCGATGTAGGCCCGCTTGAGGAGATCGAAGCAGCGCTGCTGTTGCTTGGTCGCACGAGGAAAGACGGTGAAGAAATCGGGGTGCAGGTTGCTGGCCTGGCGGTCCAGTTTCTCAATGTCGTGTGTCTTGGGCTTATACCGGGTGAAGGTCAAAACGATCGCGTTGTAGAACCGTTCAGTGGCCTGGTGAAGTTCAAAGGCTGCTTTGTTGTATCTTGTTTTCTTTATGTCGTCGAACGTAGTGTCTAGAAACTCACAGGCACTCTTGAACCAGTGTGTGAAATCCTCGCGGGCATATTTCTGACGTTCTTTGGGATCGAACTTTCGGCGCCGGGCCAGCTTGTGGCGGCCGCTGTCGTATAGCAGGACGCCTTCCTTCTTGATGTCGCTAAAAAAATACTGGCCGCGTTCGATGTCCTTGTTCAGATGTTTGATGTCCTCGACGATGACGCTGGAGGTCGGACGGTCCAGACCCAATCGCTCCAGACGTTGCCGGATGGCGCGAGATGTGTTGGCCTCGGCCTGCTGCGTCGCACTGGAACGCTTTTCGGTAACGAGCAATAAATCGAAATCGCTCTGGTAGGAGTAGACAATATCGTCCTCGACGTACCGATCCTCGACCCAGTCGCCCCGGGCGTAGGAGCCGAAAAGGATCAGCATGGTCAGATCGTCGCCGACCAACTCGCGGATCACGCCGGTGATCTCGTGGAGTTTGGCGGCCTGATGTCGTGATCGGCGGGGAAGAGAGCGCTTCATCCCCTCATACTAACACTGTGACTGCCCGCCGGCAATAGTACGAACGCTATGGCCGACTTGATCTCGCCAGAATTCCCGGGTGCTGCGGGTCGAGGAGCCGATAGGTTGCCAGTTTTGCGAAGTCCTCGATCAGAAATCCGGCCAGGGCGAAACCCCAGACGAACATCGCCCAGTACCAACCGATCGGAGCCATGAACACGCCGTAGACTGAGACCAACGTTGCCACGAGTTGGGCCCCGGACACCGCGCAAAACAGGGCCGCCGCCGGCCGTACGGACCAGAAGGGCCCCTTGGTGCGGGTGACGTAGATCGTCAGCGTGCCGGCCACTGATAGTTTCAGATAGATCAACGACCGGATCATGTCGCGATCAAGCGCGAACACCCGCTCGGCCAGGTAGAACAGCCCGAACGACTCGACCACGCCCGCCAGACCCAGCACGGTGGCCAGGGTCAGCACCATCCGCATGTCCCAGGCCACCGGCTTTTTGCTGTAGCGCACGCGGTCGAAGGCAATCGAGATGATAGCGCCGTCGTTCAGCAGGGCCAACAGGACGATCATTATGGCGGTGACCGGGTAGAAGTTGAACACCAGTATCGAGAGTGTCATGAAGACCAACACACGGATCGTTTCGGCGATGCGGTAGATCGCGTAGTTGGTCATCCGCTGAAAGATTTTTCGGCTTTCCTTGATGGCGTTAATGATCACCGACAGGCCGGGGCTCAGCAGCACGATGTCGGCGGCGGCCCGGGCGGCATCGGTGGCGCCGGAGACCGCGATACCTGCCTCCGCCTTCTTTAGCGCCGGAGCGTCGTTCACCCCGTCGCCGGTCATGCCCACGATGTGACCGTGCTGCTGGAGCACGTCGACCACGTGGTACTTGTGTTCGGGGTAGACCTGGGCAAAACCGTCGGCCCGTTCGATGGCGTCGGCAAGCTGGCCGGCCTGGTGGTGCCCGGTTTCGGCGAAGATGCTGGCGTCGAGGATGTTGGTACCCAGTCCCAACTGTCGGGCCGTCTCTTTGGCAATTGCGAGTTGGTCGCCGGTGATCATCTTCACCCGGCTGTCCATCTCGCGGGCGGCCTCGATAGTTGCTTTCGAGTCCTCTCGCGGCGGGTCGAAAAGCGGCAGGACCCCGAGGAACTGCCATTGGCCCCGCTGGTCGGTCCGGGCAACACCCAACGCGCGGAAACCGCGCTCGGCAAACTCATCCACCGCCCGGTCTACTTCCGCTGCGACCCGGCCGGCATTGGCCGACAGGGCCAGGATCATCTGGGGGGCACCCTTGGTAACCCTAAATGTAAGGCCGTCCGGCGATCGGACGGTGGCTTCCGTCCGCTTCCCGACCGGATCGAACGGCCGGAAGTGGGTTACCTCGAAGGCGTTGCAGTCCCGCTGGTCGGCAACACCGCCGAGCACGGCCAGATCGATCGCGTCCTGGTCTTCCGCCCGCGAGGCCAACGCCGCACACAAGATCGCCTCGTCCGGGGTCACTCGCTCCACGGTGAACGGCTGGCCCAGTGTCAGCTTGTTTTGGGTCAACGTGCCCGTCTTGTCCGAGCAAAGCACGTCCATGCCCGCTATTTCCTCGATCGACGCCAGCCGGCTGACGATCGCCTGGTATCCGGCCAGCACTCGCGCCCCGACGGCCATGGTGACCGACAACACGGTGGGCAGAGCGACCGGCACGGCCGCAACCGTTAGGACCAACGCGAATTGCAACGTGGTCATGATCGGGTCGCCACGGAACAGAGCGACAATCAGGATCAGAGCGACCAGGCCCACCGCCAGGCCAATCAGAAAGTCGCCGATCTTCAGCACCGCGCGCTGGAAGTGGCTGGTCGTGTGAGCCGATTGCACCAGTTGGGCGGTCTTCCCGAAAAACGTCTTCTCCGCAGTCGCCTCGACCACCGCTTCGATCTCGCCCTGCTTGACGATCGAGCCGGAATAGACGGTCTCGCCCGGTTTACGCGTAACGGGCAACGACTCGCCGGTCAGCGCCGACTGGTCCACTTCGATTGGATCGCCGTCGAGCAGTTTCCCGTCCGCCGGCATAATGTCGCCGATCCGCAGCCGGACCAGGTCGCCGGGCACCAGTTCCCTTGCCGGTATCGCACTCCATTTACCGTCTCGGTTGACTCGGGCCAGCAGTGCCAGTTTCTCCTTCAGCGCGGCGATGGCATTGCCGGCCTGGAACTCCTCCCAGAACCCGATCCCGGCATTGGCCACCAGCAGCACAAAGATGATCGCGAAATCGTCCCAATGCCCGACCACGGCTGAGAGGACCGTCGCCACCTCGATCATCCAGGGGATCGGCCCCCAGAAGTACGTGAGGAACTTCAACAGCGGGCTGGCCTTTTGCTCGACCAACTCGTTGTAGCCGTATTGAGCCAGCCGCCGCTGTGCCTCGTCCTGCGTCAGCCCGCCCGGCGAAACCACGGCTTGCCCCGGCATCGGCGCCTGCGGCCCGAGTGCAAAATGTTCTCCAAGCTGCGGCACAGCTCCGATGTCCTGCTCTGAATCCATCTTTTTTCTCCTGCCTTTCTCTCTTTCCCTCGACCACTCAACTGTAGCTTGCAAAGCGATTGCAGGAGGCGATTCCGAGCCCGAAAGGGGTCGCCCGAAAGGGGGGAGAGTATAAGCAGAAGGGTCCTTTACAAGCCTGCTTGCCCTGCATAAAATAAAACCGAAGTAATGGGTTCGGGGCAAGCAAGTAAGGTGCCGAGAATCCTGAAAACACGTAAACAGTTGCACTAAAATGGAGAAATATCTGTGAAAAGGAACAAAGACACCAAATTGATTTTGATACTGATGACCTTGGTTTTAACCAGCAGGACGTGTTACGGTCAGTCAAAAGAAGTGAAACGTACTTTTGAACAACATCTAAGAAAAAGTGCTGTATCAAAAAATGTGATTGATACTTTTCTTGATCCGGCCCGTTATTCATGGGCCCAGTTTGATCCCGATCTTGGATATATTTTGGGAAACTATATGCCAAGAGATGGAATAGATAAAAGTTCCACTATATCGACGGTCCAACCAAACGGCGCACGGACTGCTCGTATGTATACGGACAAACCTTGCAGAATAAATACGTATGGCAATAGCTTTACTCAATGCCATCAAGTTAGTGATGGAGAAACCTGGCAGGAATATCTGGCAGCACACCTTGGTGAACCCGTTAGAAATTTTGGCATGGGCGGTTACGGTGTCTATCAAGCCTATAGGCGCATGTTGCGAGAGGAACAGACCGAACTCGGTGCCGAGTATGTTATTTTATATATCTGGGGAGATGATCACATAAGGAGTCTGTTGCGTTGCCGACATGCGCTTACATGCAGAAGCTGGGATGAGAAAGGCGGGAAACTATTTCACGGTAACTTCTGGCCAAATGTAAAAACGGACCTGAAAACAGGGAAGTTCGTCGAGCACGACAATATCTTATCTACTCCTGAATCGTTATACAAAATGATGGATCCCGATTGGATGTATCAAAACCTCAAGGATGATTTGGCATTGCAAATGTATGCTTATCTGCTGGGATATATTGGCGAAGTTGACACTGTGCAAGTTCAAAATTTAGCTCGTGCATTAAATTTTAAGCTGGTCGGTTCCTTGGAGAATAAGCAAACGATACGAAATTTATTGGACAAGTATAGTCTTGAAGCAACCAAATATGTATTAGAAAAAGCAAAAATGTTTACCGAAGAAAAGGGCAAAAAACTTCTGGTAGTATTATTTGATCCTCGGGTTATGGGAAGACTAATAACAACGGGCAGTCGTTACGATCAAGAGATCGTCGATTTCCTGGTCAAAAATGACTTCCGATATTTTGACATGAATGTTGTACACGCAGAGGATTACAAATGTTTCAAGTTGTCATTTGGTGAATACAGGAAAAGATATTTTATAGGTCACTACAACCCGCGAGGCAATCATTTCTTTGCCTATTCAATAAAGGATAAAATAGTTGAGTGGCTGGACCCGAAGCCGATAACATATCGGGATAGTGACCAAAAGATGATTGACTTTAAGGGCTATCTTGAGTAGTTTCACCCACACCATGCTGCGAAAACCGCGTATCGAATATGAGTAGGCCGTGTACCACGTCATGTGTCGTGGTGACCATGGCGAGGCAGTCTACCAAGACGATGCGGACCGCTTGCGGTTTCTGGAATGCAAGTGGTGGCCTGACTGATACGCAAGAACACTACCATCGCCAATGGATTGGTAGCCAGAGAACTGAACATGGGACACGAGGTCAACGTCTCGCAGGCGGTCAGCCGGGTGGAGCGAGCAGACAACCGTCAGTTGACTCGCCTGAAGAGAGCGGCAGCCAAGACACTAAAATCTAAGGACTGACCCCCCCTGTCAAAATGGCAGTCACTTGGGGGCTTTTCAGGTCGATATTGCCACCGTTGGCGGCCGTGGCACAAGGGGCCAGGCCGATGGTGATTGCTTAAGTGGTTTCACTTCAGTGACTTACCGCATCGGGTCACTTTGGCGCGCCGATTGCAACTCAGAGCGGAATCAGCGCGGCGTGCGTCCAGAATTGGCAGACGATTTTTCCGATGGCTCGCCGGGCCAATGGGTAATATGGACTGTCTGGCGAGAATAGTCAATCCAACAGGAGTCCTGGAGGCAACCAAGCATGGCAAAGAAAAAGAAGAAAGCTGCGAAGAAGACCGCCGGGGGCAAGATCAAGATCCAGCCGTTGGGCGACCGCGTGGTGGTCGAGCGGGAAGACGCAGAGGATGTTACTGCCGGCGGCATTGTGTTGCCAGACTCTGCCCAGGACAAGCCGGCCCGGGGGCTGGTCCGCAGCGTCGGCGACGGCCGCCTGCTGGACGACGGCACCCGAAGCGTCTTGCAGGTGAAGGTGGGCAACCGCGTGTTGTTCAGTTCCTACGCCGGCGAGCAGTTCAAGCTGGGTGAGCAGGAATTGCTGCTTATGCGCGAAGAAGATATCCTGGCAGTGATCGAGTAACGGGCTAGGGACCAGGGGCTAGGGACCAGGAAAGCTGACTACAACCCTCCGGCCCATAACCCCTGATCCCTCGCCCCTGACCCCTAATAAACAAGGAGAGAACATCTCATGGTCAAGATGATTGCTTTTGATCAGGAAGCCCGCGATGCGATGCGCAAAGGGGTTTCCAAGTTGTCCCACGCGGTGAAAATCACCCTGGGTCCCCGCGGACGAAACGTGATCCTTCAGAAGAGCTTTGGCAGCCCGGCCGTTACCAAGGACGGCGTGACCGTGGCAAAGGAGATCGACCTGGAGGACGTCTACGAGAACATGGGCGCGCGGATGGTACGCGAGGTGGCCTCCAAGACCAGCGACGTGGCCGGCGACGGTACGACCACCGCCACCATACTGGCCGAGGCGATCTTCAACGGGGGATTGCGAGCCGTGGTGGCCGGCGTAAATCCGGTGCAACTCAAGCAGGGAATCGAGAAGGCGGTGGAAGACATCACCGCAAGGTTGAAGAAGATGTCAACCATCGTAAAAGACAGTAGAGAGAAGATCGCTCAGGTTGGGTCGGTCGCCTCGAACAACAATCTGGAGATCGGCAACATCTTGGCGGATGCGATGGACCGTGTGGGCAAGGACGGCGTGATTACCGTCGACGAAGGCAAGAGCCTGGCCACCGAGGTCGAGTGGGTCGAAGGAATGCAGTTCGACCGCGGCTACCTCTCACCGTACTTCGTCACCGACCCGCAAAAAATGGAGTGCATCCTGGAAGACGCCTACGTGTTGATCCACGAGAAGAAGCTCTCCAACGTCAAGGAGCTGGTTCCGGTGTTGGAGGCGGTGGTAAATGCGGGCAAGCCCCTGCTGCTGGTGGCCGAGGACGTCGACGGCGAAGCCCTGGCCACACTGGTAATCAACAAGCTCCGCGGCACGTTCAAGGTCTGCGCGGTCAAGGCGCCCGGTTACGGCGACCGGCGTAAGGCGATGCTGGAAGACATTGCCATTCTGACCGGCGGCCAGGCGCTGTTCGAGAGCCTGGGCAAGAAGCTGGAAAACGTCACTGTCGCCGACCTGGGCCGGGCCAAGAAGATCGTCATCGACAAGGACAACACCACGATCATCGAGGGCGGCGGCAAGAGCAGCGAGATCAAAGGCCGCATCGAACAGCTCCGACGCGAGGTCGAAAACACCACCAGCGACTACGACCGCGAGAAGCTCGAAGAGCGGCTGGCCAAGTTGGCCGGCGGCGTGGCCAAGGTAAACGTGGGCGCCGCCACCGAGAGCGAGATGAAAGAGAAAAAGGCACTGGTCGAAGACGCGCTGCACGCCACACGCGCGGCCGTCGAGGAAGGCATTGTGACCGGCGGCGGCGTGGCGCTGTTGCGGGCAGCCAAGCCGGCCAAGCACGAGGGCTTAACCGACGATGAGCAGGTTGGCTACAACATCGTGCTGCGTGCCTGCCGCGCTCCGGTCACCCAGATCGCCGCCAACGCCGGCCAGGACGGCAGCATCGTCTGCGAGAAGGTCTCCGAGGCCAAGGGTCCGGTCGGCTACAACGCTGCCACCGACAAGTACGAAGACCTGGTCCAGGCCGGCGTGATCGACCCGACGAAGGTCACTCGCACGGCCCTGCAAAACGCGGCCAGCGTGGCCACGCTGATGCTGACTTCCGACGCCCTGGTCGCAGAGAAGCCCAAGGAAGAAAAGACCCCCGCCATGCCGCCCGGCGGCGAGGAGATGTATTAGTCTGGCTTCTTCATTACCAGGCTTTGGAGGATGAGCGTGCCGGACAGCGAGAGCAGTGCCCAGCCGAGCCACTCGGGCGGGTGAACGGTCTTCTTGATGACCGGCTCGGCGGCTTCTATCAACGCCGGCGCGGCCGCATTGACCGAGGCCAGCGGGTGGTCGGTCTGCTTGGCAAGGAACTGAGTGAACTCTGGGGTAAAAACAAACGACTCGACCATCAGAAACTGGACCCCCAAGAACAGCAGCACCAGTCCGACCAGGAAGCACTGATTCCGGTTGATGTCCATCGCTTATTCCCCTTCGGCGCTGACCATTTTGGAGCGCGGCCGTCTCGGCCGCTCTATGCGGGCTGGAAGCCCGCGCTCCGGCCAACCCGGTCGCCTGTTGCCTTGGCGTATCCTTTGTATCGAGTAGATCGGCTTGGCGACTTGACGTGCC
>JAUWHT010000159.1 GCA_030605745.1 Pirellulales bacterium
CAGTGGGCGATACCACGGGCGTGATGTACTACAGCAAGCCGTTCCCCGTCGAGGAAGGGGCCAAGTACCGCTTCCAGTGCCGCTGGCGCACCAACGGGCCGTCGCCGAAGGTGTTTATCAAGTGCTACGATGAAGTGGGCACCCAATACCGGCGGCAGACGAAGTCCGGCCCGCTGGCGATGCGCACCCGCCCGAGCGACCCAGACACGTACGTACCCGAGATCGGACAGTTGCGCGAGGTCTACCGCAGCCAGCAGAACCTCAAGGGCCCGAAGAACACCTGGAACACCCAGACCGAGGACTTCACCCCGAAACACACGAAGTACACACCCCGCTGGGGCCAAGTGATGCTCTACGCCTACCTGGGCGGCGGGGTAGTCGAGTTCGACGACGTGGTAGTAAAGCAGATTATCCCCCCCTCGCCCGGCACCGGCGAAAAACAGCGCCGACACTCGTTGGAAACCGGCGTGACCATCGAACAGATGCAAGAGAACGAGCGCCGCAGTAGGAGAACGGCCGATTAGTGGTAAGGAATGGAAATTCTGCTACGATGGACAAACTAGTTGTATACTGCTATAATATCGTAAAATCAATTGAATTGAACTAGCGATGCCAGCAACTGCTCTGAGGAAACCCACTATGCTAAGCCGTGAAACGCTCGAACGCTATCGCCGCATGACGCCCTCGCAGCGCTTGCAGCTTACGCTGGAGATGATCCGGGAGGAAACTCCCTATCTGCTTCGAGGGGCGCCGGAAGTGGTGGACCGGCGGTTCGAGTTGCTACGCATGCAGAACGACGAGCGGAACCGCCGTATGCTGACCGGCATTGCCCGGACACGAGAACACTGATGACGGACCTTACTCGCGCCCTGCGGGATATTGTGCTGCTCTTCGAGCGCCTGCGACTGCCGTACGCGGTGATGGGCGGCATCGCGGTTCGGGTCTATGGAATTCCGCGTCCAACACACGATATCGACTTTACCGTTGCCATTGACCGCCAGCGTCTTCCGGACCTGTACCAATCGGTGCGCGACCTTGGGTACACCGTTCCCGAACAATACGCGGCTGGATGGGTCGATCACGTGGCCGGAATGCCTTTGGTGAAGGTGCGACTTTACCTTGAAGGGTGTGGGATCGATGTCGATGTTTTCCTGGCCGAATCCCGCTTTCAGGAGCAGTTGCTCACTCGCCGCCGCCGCGAGCAGATCGATAACTTGGCCGTTTGGCTTGTGAGTCCAGAAGACCTGGTTCTGTTGAAATTGCTCTCGTACCGCCCCCGCGATATCGGCGACATCGGCGACATCCTCTTTACCCAAGGACAACTCGACGAGGCATATCTGCGCGATTGGGCCAAACAGATCGGTGTGCTCTCCAAATTGGAACATATCTTGGCAGAACCGCCGGTCACCTGATATGACCTTTCTCAGCCCGCTATTTCTGATCGCTGCGCTGGCCGGGGTAATACCGGTTGTGTTGCACATGATAAACCGCCAGAAGGCGAAGGACTTGCCTTTCAGCACGCTGCGGTTCCTGCGCTTAAGCGTTGAAAAGACGCGGCGGCGGAAACGAATCCATGACGTGCTGCTGATGCTCGTCCGCACGCTGGTGCTGCTTCTGATTGCCTTCGGGCTGGCCAAGCCGACGCTGACCAGTCTGAAGTCGCTGCTGGGCGGCGGGGCCGCCTCGGCCGTGGTCATTGTGCTGGACAACTCGGCCAGCATGGGCATGATCGACCAGGACCGCGTGCGGCTGGAAACTGCCACCGGCGCGGCCGCGCAGATCATGGACGAGTTGAAAGACGGCGACCGCGCCGCACTTCTCTTAACCAGCGGGCCCAAATTCCCCGAAGGGGGCCGGCTCGATCGTGCCCACGAAAAAATCCGACAACTGCTCGCCCAATGCCGCGTCAGCTACGAACGGGCCGACCTCTGGGCACAGATACAGCACGCCCGAAAACTGCTGGCTAAGTCGGAGGCCGCCAGCAAGCAGATATACGTGCTCACCGACCTACAGGAACTCTGCTGGGAAGGGCTCAAAAAAGAGGAGAGGGAAGACGAGTCACCGACCCGCGACCAGTCGAAGGAAAACATCAGCAAGATGCAGCAGGAGATCCTCGATATCCCCATCATCTTCGTCGATTGCAACCGTGCGCCGAAGCCGAATGTTGCCGTCCAGGGCGTCTCGCTGGCGGCCGCCGTGCCGGTAGCCGGGATGCCGATCAAGGCCGGCGTCGAGTTGCAGAACGCATCGCGGGTCGACCAGCAGCGACACCTGGAACTCTACATCGACGGTGCGAAGGAGAAGAGCAGTCCCGTGCTTAGCGTGCCGGCCGAAGGCCGACTGAAACACGAGTTCGTGTTCACCTTCAAGCGGGGCGGGTTGCATCGCGGTGAAGTCCGGCTGGTGGGCGAAGACGGCTCGAAGCTCGACGACCGCCGGTTCTTCACCATCGAGGTCGACCAGGCTATTCCCGTGGCCGTCGTCAAGGCCCGGCGTCACGAGATCCCGTACCTGGAAGACACGTTTTACCTGGAGCAGGCTCTCTCGCCAGGCAAGTCGGGCGATTGGGCCATTCGCACCACCATGCTTACCGCGGGCGATCTGCTAGCCGAGCCGCTTGATAGTTACACCGTCATTTTCTGCGTGAACCTGCCGGCCCCCGACGCCGACACGGCCGAGTGGCTCCGCTCTTACGTTGCCGGCGGCGGCAACCTGGTCTGGATCTGCGGCGACAACGTCGAACCGGACGCGTACAACCAGATGAACCGGCAGGCCCAGAGCCAGTTGTTGCCCGCGCCGCTGCTGGATGTTCGCACGCCGCAGCCTGGCGACGACCGCGACAGTTGGAACATCACTTTCCTCGACAAGGAACACCCGGCATTAAGACAGCTTGTCGAACCGGCGTCGCTGTACCAGAAGGTGCTGGTCTACAAGCACGTGCGGCTGGACACCACGGCCGCGGCCGGCGCCCGGGTCTTGGCCCGGCTCGACGACGGCCAGCCGCTGCTGGTCGAGCGGAACGTCGGGCAGGGCAAGCTGCTCATGCTGGCCACCAGCGCGCATATCGGCTGGTCGAACCTGCCGTTGCGGCCAATCTTCCTCCCACTCTTGGCCCGGCTGATCTTCCACCTGGCTGGGGCCGAGCAAACCCGGCATACGGCACTGGCCGGCTCGCCGCTCCTACTGCCGCTGCAAAAGCAAGCCGGGCCGGTCAGCGTCGAGGTGCTGCCGCCCAGCGGCGAGACCATCCGGCTGAATCTGGACGGCGACGATGACACTAAGGGCCAGCCCTTCCGCTACACCGACACGCACGAGATCGGCATTTACCTGCTGCGTCTTTTGCAAGCGGCCCGGCCCGGGCAGATCGCCTACTCAGTAAACATCGACCCCGACGAGGCCGACCCAGCGAAAATCGAACGCGAAGAACTCAAAAAACTCTTCAGCCCCACCCCGCTGGTGTTCGCCGAAGACCCGGACGACCTGTCGAGCACCTTCGCCTGGCTCCGCGAGGGCGAGAGCCTTTGGGGGCTGTTCCTCTCGGGCGTACTGATCGCGCTGGTATTCGAGACCTTCCTGGCAAACCGCCTAAGCCCCAAGCAGGAAGAAGCCCCAGACAAACAACCCCCGCCCGGCCTCCACCGCCTGGCCAAGAAAGCCCGCGGCTTGTAACGCCGGCGCCCCGCCGGCACCCCAGCACATCGCAACGGGCGTCAATTGTTCAGCACATTCCATACTACCGTGCAACACTTTCAATGGTGGATGTACCCGGACTCCCGCACCTTACCAATACCGGGGACAGTTAGAATAACCTCAGCCGGGTGTTTGCTTTTCGGTGATTCTGGTCCCGAGAGCTCAAATCCCTGCACAATCGCGTCTCCAGGTCCCAAGGATATTGGTATATTAGCCGGTTTGACCGACCAACCGGCTGGCGCCTTGAATGAGAGTGTTGCGTCAAGGCGGCATGAGAGCGGATTGCTTACGAGAACATTTGCCGCCGCTTTCTGTTCAGATGAGAGAGCTTTGGCAATCGCTTCCAGTTCTGCCGGAGTCTCCGCATTAACTATCACGTACTTAACCGTTAGGGCTTCACCTTTCTTGATGCTCTGCTTCTCAGGTATCGCGGTAACGATGGGGCGCTTCGAGGCATCATACCAAACGCAAGCCCTGTCCGAAACGATAAGACCATATCCTGGACCTCCTTTGACGTGCAGAAATGCCCAGCCGTTCGTCACTATCTCATGCTTCCCCTTGTCCTTGATAGAGACTTCGTTTTTTCCGCTTATCGTATAGCCGGTCAACTCTCGGCTACCCCACTGGGCGTCCCTCCCATCTTGGAAGGCGTAGGCCAAGTGCTTCTCTTTTCCAATATTTCGCAGGCTTGAGCTTACAAAAAGGCAAGGCAATGTATCCCGCACTTCAAGCTCGGTCTCAATCTGATAGTAGGGGCAGAGCGTCCGATTACGATAAGTCACTGTTTTGTCAAAAGAGAGCGTGTTCTTGCCGGGTGTCCTGAGCTTCCGTATCTCACGGATTGGCGGACCACAGAGGAGTGCCCGGGATTCATCGCCAAGATCGGCAACAAAGGTGAGAAATCTTGTGGCCGGCAGCTCCGTGGGTACGGGATACTTCCAATCTAGCAACCAATCTAACCCACGGCGGCCAGACAGGCTACGGCAGCAGGCTATCCCCATGTAAATCCCCTGACTATAAGCTGCACGAGAACCGAAGAAACTTGTTCC
>JAUWHT010000188.1 GCA_030605745.1 Pirellulales bacterium
ATGCCGTAAAAGGCTCCACAGCGCAAGTTTACCTATTTTAACATTTATCGGATTTTCAACCTTTTTTTCGCCCCGGCCGCCCAGTTCCCAACTGCCATCGTCTTAGCAGAAAAAACAACCTGCGGAAAATCGGGCAAGCCCGCCGGCTAAACGATTCTCTGTCTTACTCCTCGGGCAGAAGCCGCCGAGTGTTTTGGTCATCTGCAAGTTGCATGGCAAGTTTCTCGCTGGCTTCTGCGCGCAAACGGATCCCCGTGGCGGGACTTTGAACCCAACCGTCGCCGGCAGGAGGTTGCTCTTGGTAATCGCTGCCTGTAAGCACGTGTAACTCTGGTACCTTGGTGTCGCGATCGATGATCCATACTTCCGGTACACCAAGTCTTGCATAAAACGGCAATTTCTCGATGGTTTCGTCGCCTGGACTGCGGATCTCGACGACCACAGTCGGCGGGCCTTCAAAATACTCATTGTGGTCGATATCAAACCGGTCGGGCGTCAACAGGACCAGGTCGGGAATCCGATAATCATTCGGCCAGCCACCGACCGAAGCCACGTTGATCGGAAGATAGACCTTGTTCCCCAAAGGCTTGGCCCAGTGGGAGTAGAGCCAAATGTGTATTTCCGCTCCCAATTCCTGATGTGTGCGATTAGGCACCGGCGCCATGTGCAACACTCCTTCCCACATTTCGTCCCACTGATCGGCCCCCGTCCGCGCACGCTGCTGGAGGATATCCGGTGGAACTTCAGATATGATGGCTCTCATGGCGTGTACCTTCAAGGGTCCCAAACTGACTCCTACTTCCTCCTACCATCTAAATTCTACTCGCCGGCGGGGTCTTGTACAACGTCACTGCGGCCCACTCGCTGATAATATCCCCTATCTTGGGTAGAATTTGCCTGCTCGGCCAACCCCGCGCTGACATGAACTGCCGGACGTGGTATTGTTATAGTCTACTATCCACTACTCACTATCCACAGCCATGCTTACCGACAACGTGCTGAACCTGATCGGAAACACGCCGCTGGTACGCCTAAAGGGTGAAAACATCTTCGCCAAGGCGGAGTTCCTCAACCCGGGCGGGAGTATCAAGGATCGCGTGGCGCTGGCGATGCTCGAAGGGGCCCGGCGCGATGGGCGGCTCAAACCCGATTCGATCATCGTTGAACCGACCAGCGGCAACACCGGCATCGGCGTGGCCCTGGTCGGACGGCTCAAGGGCTACCAGGTCAAGATCGTCATGCCAGAGGGAATGAGCGAAGAGCGCAAAAAGATCATCAAGGCCCTGGGCGCCGAGCTGATCCTCACGCCCGACGAGGAGAGCATCCGCGGCGCAGTCCGCCGGGTGGAGGAGATGGCGTCGGCCGATCCGCGAATCTTCGTGCCCCAGCAGTTCGAGAACCCGGACAACCCCCGCTGCCACTACGAGGAAACCGCCCATGAACTGTGGCGGCAGATGACCGGCGAGGTGGCCTGCTTTGTGGCCGGGGTGGGCAGCGGCGGCACCCTACAGGGCGTGGGTAAGTTCCTGAAGGAACACAAGCCGGACGCGAAAATCGTGGCCGTCGAGCCAAAAGACGTCGCCGCGCTGCTGGGCCACGAGCCCGGGTTGCACCAGATCCAGGGCATCGGCGATGGATTCATCCCCGCAGTGCTAGATGTCTCATTGATCGACGAGGTGATCGAGGTGACCGACGAAGATGCCATCGAAACCACCCGGCAACTCGGCCGCGACCTCGGATTGCTGGTGGGCATCTCCTCGGGTGCGAACGTCTGGGCTGCCCGGCAACTGGCCAAAACCACCAAAGGCAACATCGCCACTGTCCTTCCCGACCGGGCGGAACGGTATTTCAGCACCGCATTGCTGTAAAGCCCGGATTATTCACGAAGGCAGTGTTTGTTTAGCCGGCGTGCTTGCACGCCGTGAAAACACCATGATTTTGGCGAAAATACGGCGAACAAGTTCGCCGGCTAAACTTCGGTGAGAAATGCAGGTCAGCCTGTTTCCGTAACGCCCCAGGCCGGCAATCGCACCGCCCGGCAGGGGGGGGTATTGGACACAACTGCGTAGTGTGCTATATTTACGCGGGCTAGTGAAAGTTTGCGGGGTGGCCCGCAAACCCCTTTTACCCTGTTGCATCTGTGTTAGTTGGAGGGTTCTCGAATGAACCGCACCTTTGTTGTTGTCGGCATCGCGGCGATTATTGCGATGCTGGGTACCGCCTTGACGGCGGACGCCGCTTGGACCTGCCGTCCGAGGACGTGCATGCCCATGACGTGCGCTCCAGTGACGTGCGCTCCAGTGACGTGCGCTCCTGTGACGTGCGCCCCGGTCACATGCGCTCCGAGGACTTGTCGTCCACGGACCTGCCGTCCGAAGACGTGTGCTCCCGTGACGTGTGCGCCGGTCACGTGCGCTCCGGTCACGTGCGCTCCGAAGACTTGCCGTCCGCGGACCTGCCGTCCGCGAACCTGCTGTGCAGTAACGTGCGCTCCCGCGACATGCGCTCCCGTGACGTGCGCTCCGAGGACTTGCCGTCCGCGGACCTGCCGTCCGAAGACATGTGCGCCGGTGACGTGCGCGCCGAGCACTTGTTGTCCGGCCACTTGTTGTCCGAAGACCTGTCGTCCGAGGACGTGCCGTCCGCGGACGTGTCGTCCGAGGACATGCTGCCCGGTACCCGCTTGTTGTGAGCCTGCCGAAGTTGCCCCGGAAGAGAAGCCAGCACCGGCTGCTCCCAAGGCACCGGCCGCTCCCAAAGCCGCGTAGGCTTTAGTGCAGCGCGGAGTCGGAGAGTATTGAGCCGGATCTCTTCGGAGATCCGGCTTTTTTTGCGGCTTTATTTATTATGCGGCGGCGCGGGGTCGTGGCTGGTTGTATTCGGGGACGATTTGTTGTAGCAGGTTGATGATCGCCTGGGGGTTGTCGTCGGCGAGTTGCAGGAGCCGCTGGATGGAGGTGGTGATCGTATGGCCGTCGCGCGGCTTGTGATCGGCCACGGTGATTTTAGGGTGGCGGGTGGGGAAGTGCTTTTCGCCGGGCGAGTGCAATTCCTCATAGAGTTTTTCACCCGGCCGCAGGCTGGTGAATTCGATCTCGATGTCCCTGCCCACCTGCAACCCGGAAAGCCGAATCATGTCGGCTGCCAAATCGACGATCCGTACCCGCTCGCCCATGTCCAGGGTGAGGATCTCACCACCTTTGCCGATGGTTCCCGCTTGGATAACCAGCCGTGCGGCTTCGGGGATGGTCATGAAGTACCGTTCGATGCGGGGATCGGTGACGGTTACCGGGCCGCCGCGTGCGATTTGCCGGCGGAAGACCTGCACTACGCTGCCGTCGGAATCCAACACGTTGCCGAACCGCACGGTGACGAACCGGCAGGCGGACGATTCGGCCAGCGACTGGACGTACAACTCGGCCACCCGCTTGCAGGCCCCCATCACGCTGGTCGGATTTACGGCCTTGTCGGTGGAGATCAACACGAACGAGCGGACCCCGTACTGCGGCGCCAGGTCGGCAAGCTGTCGGGTGGCCAGCACGATGTTTTTCACCGCTTCGCCGGGGTGGGTTTCCATTAGGGGGACGTGTTTGTAGGCGGCGGCGTGGAAGATGATATCTGGCCGCGACTGCTCGAGCAGGCGGCGCATTCTCTTCTGGTCGAGGATATCGGCCATACGGACGTCGAGTTGCGTGCCGTCGCTTAGCTGTTGCAATTCCCGCTCGAGGAAGAACTGCCCGTTTTCTGAGCGGTCGACAAGTACAAGGCGCCTGGGCGAGAATTGCAGCAACTGCCGGCAGATCTCCGAGCCGATGCTGCCGGCGCTGCCGGTGACCATCAACGCGCGGCCGTCGATCCACTGGCGGATGTTTCCCAGGTCGAGTTGGACCGGTTCGCGTCGCAGCAGGTCGTTGATGGAGACGGGCCGCGGCTGGACGGCAACGCTGCCGCGGATCAACTGCTCGTAGCTGGGTAAGACCTTCACGCAGATCGCAAGCCGGCGGGCATCTTCGACCAGCGTGCGGATTTGCTGGCCCGACAACTCGCCGGTAGCGATCAACACCTCTTGCACCGCGTGGCGCTCGGCCAGTTGGCAGGTTTGCTCGACGGTGCCGATCACCGGCACACCGCCGATGCAGGTTCCGAGTCGGCCGGTGCCGTCGTCGATGAACCCCACGACGTGGTACCCCAGTTTCTCATTGCGACGGATCGAGCGCAACAGTGACTCGCCCGCGTCGTCGGCACCGACGATCAGGACGGGAACCTTATTGGCCGAGGAGAGCAGCGACATCCAGTTGCGCTCCCGGACGATCCGCACCAGCGCGCGGGTTCCGCCGAGCACCAGGATTGTAGCTCCCCAATCCAGTAGGAACACACTCCTCGGGATGGTCGGCCACGACAGGAAGAAGCGATAGATCAGGATCGTTGCCAGCAGGCTGGAGGTGGCCGCCTGGACCAGGGCAACCAGGTCGTAGAACGTGACGAACCGCCCCCAGCTTCGATGAATCCGGAACCAACCGAACAGAATTAGCTTGATCAATACGACCCAGGCCACTGTCAGCGAGAACTCGCGCAGTTCCACCGCTGTGAGCCGACCTTCAAACCGGAGCCAGAAGCTCAGGTAGTAGATCAGCACGAACAGCGGCAACAGCGTGGCCGCGCAGACCAGCGACCGCCTGATCTGCCGTGTTTTGCGGTTTGTGCCGGGGATCATGGTCTAGTTGTCAGTGGTCAGTTATCAGTGGTCAGTTTAGCCGCCGCGTCCACGCGGCGTGATTTCCCGACGTGGACGTCGGGGCTAAACGAGAGCGGCCAGTCTCGTTGTCGATTTGTTTCCTGGCGGCTTTGCGGGCCAGTCTTAGTAGCTTGTTGTTGCCGGGCTGGCGCTGCAGGCACCAATCGAGGTGGCCTTCGGCTTCGGCGAACTGGTTGTGTTCGCACAGGCATTCTGCCAGGGCGTAGCGGGCGTTGTAGTTGTTTGGGTCGCACCGCAGCGCGTTTTCCGCGCACCGCAGCGATTGGTCCGAGTCGGCCAACTTGCGGTAAAGCCATCGGGCTTCCAACCAGGTGACGGCGGCTTCCTCTCCGTTGCAGCCTTGGGCTTCGGTCTGAGCGAGCAGGGCGTAGGTGTGCCGCAGTTGGGCCAGCTCGTTCTGCAACCACGCCTTGGCGGCTCCGTCGCCGGTAGGGTTTCGGCCCTGGGCCCGGCAACACTGGACGTACAGCCCGCGGAGTTGCTCCAACCGTTCGGGCCGGCCGAGTCGCCGGTAGGCGGCGTGCAGGAACCTCATGGCGACCAGATCGGGCTGGAAGTTTTGCAGGAGGAATGCGACGGGAACACGGCCGGCCAGCGCCTCGACCAGCTTCTTCTGGTGAAGGCGACCGCTGTGGAACGATCGCTGCCAGTAATCCATCCACTGCTGGTAATCGCCGGCCAGCCAGGCCTCGCGTCCAGCCTCGAAGAGCACCGCTCCGTCGAGAGGCCGTACCAGCAGCGCCTGGTTGATACACGCGCTGTTGACGGCTCTACTGCCGACCCCTTCAAGAAAACACAATTCGGCCAGATACAAGTAGCCTTCACCCTGCAACGGGCAGAGTTCCAGCCCACGCCGTGTATGGTGCAGGGCCGGCACCAGATCGTTGCAACGGTCGCCGACCGCCCGGGATAACCACTCGTGCATTGCTTCGCACGAAGCAAACCGGGCCCTGATCGCCGCGTCGCGCACCTGGCACAACGGCATCGCGTTCTCGGCCGTCTTCTGGGCCAGATCGAACCGCCTGAGGTAGGCCGCCGCCAGACTGATATGCGCCCGGGCATGATCCGGATCCCATCGGACAACCTGCTCCAACTCGGCGATCATCCGGGTGACGGCCTCCAGCGAGGCATCGTCGGCATGGTCCGCGGTGGCAGCGGACCGCTGCTGGTTTTTCGCTGTGGCCGGGAGTGTGGAGGCCAGGGCCATGATTTGGTAGCGATCCCAGTGCGGTTCGGCCAGGGCGGGACCGATGCGTCCGGCGATCATCCAGGTGCCCACAACCGCCAGCAGTGCGGCCAGCACCGGTCCGGCACATGTGGGCAAGGCCACCAGCGGGACCTGTTTCCCCGCCTTCTCGGCGGCCAATTGATACAAGCGGCAGGCACATCCGGCCAGCAGGGCGACCAGGGCCATGCAAGCAGGAACGTACCAGACGAAATCGGCCAGCGAGTGGACCACACTGACGGTCAGGCCCGCCAGCACCGCACCGATACACACCAACGTCCGGCTGGAGCCGGTGGTTCTTAGCCCGCCGATACACCAAAAACCACAAAGACCGATGCCTGCCAACACCAGGGTCAAGCCAACCGCCCCGGTCTCCAGCAAGACTTGCAGAGGGCCGTTCTCGGCGTGGGTGTATTCGATGGGCAACGACTCATCGAGATACATCGGGTAGACTTCACGGTGGCTTCCGACTCCGGATCCCAATAGTGCGTAATCGGGAATTGCCTTGATAACGGTGGCCCAGATGGTTCGCCGACCGCTACCCTGGTCGAGTTGTTCGAGCGATCCGGAACTCAAATCGGCCAGCCGATTGCTGACGTGCTGGTAGCCGTGGACGGTCAACAGGGCGCCGATCAACAGGGCGACTGCGGCCAGGCTGACGACAAAGCGGACTGAGAGCGTTTTCGCCCGATAGCAGACGGCCACACAGATGGCTGCCGCAAGAAACATCACCAACACGCCGCCACGCGAGAGGGACATCAGCCCTGCGAACAGGACAATGCCCAGTGCCACGGTCTTCAGTTCCGAGATTCGCTGCCCGTGCTGGAAGTCCTTTGCGCCTCGGCCGAAGTTGCCCTTGGGGTGTCGGTGCCGGCTACCCAGCTTGTGTTGCAGCCACCAGATGAGCGGTCCGATCCCCAGGGCCTGGAAATGGGCGAAGTGGTTGCGATTGGTGAAACTCCCCTTGGCCCAGTCCGAGGTCTTGGAAAACGGATGTTCGTAGAACCAGAAGAATTTTCCGTTACTCGTGAGCAGTTGCACCAGTGCAAAACCCGCCATCAACACCGCCGACAGGGCGATCCAGCACAACAGACGTTCGACGTCCTCGACGGTGCGAATCCGCTGTACGGTCACAAGGAACAGCAACCCATAGGCCAGGAACAACGACAAGGCGGCCCGAGTTGCGCCGGGGGTCAGCGAGACATACGACCAGTTCCCTAACCCGCATTTCTCACCAACCCGATCGGCCTGGGAACTCCACAGCGGCAGTATGTTTTCGCTCTGGGGCGTCAACCGTGCCAAGGCAGCCTCGCTCAGCGGCGTCAATTGGACCAGTAGCAGGACGACTCCCGCCACCAGCAGCAGTTCCGCCGAGCAGCGCCGCCAGTGGACTTCGCGTCGCAGGCACTGGCGCAGAATCCAGGCAAGCGCGGCGGCGACCGCCAGGGTGACCAGGGCCAATTGGCCCAGGGCCTGGCGCCCGCCCATCAACAGCGGGACGAGGAAGATGCAGCCGGCCAGTCCGCCGTCGACGATTTTCAGGAGCATTCGGTCAATTTTCAACTTGCAACTTTCGCAATTTCAGTAGTTCCCAATTTGGTTAGAACTCAAACTGCAAGTGCCACCACGGGGCTTGTCCCCGTGGAGCCATGATTGACCACTAAAATGCGGGAG
>JAUWHT010000352.1 GCA_030605745.1 Pirellulales bacterium
GTCGCGGTTTTATGATCGATTCGCGACCACCGGTCGCGGTTTTATGATCGATTCGCGACCACCGGTCGCGGCTTTATGATCGATTCGCGACCCCCGGTCGCGGTTTTATGAGGGCCTGTTCCCGAGAAAGTGCTCGACGCCGTCGGTCTTGGCGATCACGGTGACGCCCTTCTCGGTGACCGTAAAACCTCGCTTCCGATCGACGTTGTGATCGAAGCCGATCTCAACGCCCGCGGGGACGTGGACATCCTTGTCGATGATCGCCCGACGGATCTTTGCGTGGCGGCCGACGTCCACTCGGTCGAACAAGATGGAATCCTCGACCTGGGCGTAGCTGTTGATTCGGGTATCCAGTCCGAGGATCGACCGGTCGACCTGGCCCCCGGAGAGAATCGAACCCAGGCAGACGATGCTGTCCAGCGCCTGGCCGCGGCGTGCTCCCGGACCCGCTTCCGCAAATACGAACTTCGGCGGTGGGTAATCCGGCTGATACGTGCGAATCGGCCAGTGCCGGTCGTAGAGGTTCAGTTGGGGGTCGACCGACACCAGATCCATGTTGGCCTCGTAGTACGCGTCCAGGGTTCCCACGTCCCGCCAGTAGGCGTCCTGCTTGCGGTTCTCGTCCATGAACGGATAGGCGAACACCCGGTGCGTGTCGATGATCGAGGGGATCACGTCCCGCCCGAAATCGTGTGTGCTGTCGGGCCGGGTGGCGTCGAGACAGAGTTGCTCAAAGAGGAACCGGGCGGTGAAGACGTAAATGCCCATCGAGGCCAGGGCGTGTCGCGGGTCGCCGGGGATCGGCGTTGGCTCTTCGGGCTTCTCCTTGAACCCGATCACTCGATAGTCGCTGTCGACCTGCATCACACCCAACTGTCGGGCACTCTGCAAATCGACACGTAACGCGCTGACCGTCAGGTCCACGTCGTTTTTCAGGTGTATCTCGACCAGCTTCATGTAGTTCATCTTGTAGATGTGATCGCCAGCCAGGACCACCACGTATTTGGGCTGTTCCTTTTCGATGGTGTAGATATTCTGGTAAATCGCATCGGCGGTGCCCTGGTACCAGTGCTCGTCGATGCGTTGCTGTGGAGGAACCACATCGACGAATTCACCCAATTCCCGGCACAGGTATCCCTGCCAACCAAGGTTGATGTGCCGATCCAGGCTCATCGCCTTGTACTGGGTCAAGACGAGGTTCTTCCGCACACCGCTGTTCAGGCAGTTCGAAAGTGTAAAATCGATGATGCGATAGGCCCCGCCGAAGGGAACCGCCGGTTTGGCCCGGTCCCGCGTAAGCGGCTCCAACCGCGACCCCTTTCCCCCAGCCAAGATCACGGCCAAAACGTCTTTCATGTTGCCACCTTCCTTGAATACAGCCACACCTCTATTATATTGATTTCGGTGTTTGGAAAAAGTGGTATGGGACTCACCTGAAATCTCCCGAGTTTCCCGAACGCCCTGTGACGCGTATATTACCCATGTTGTCGGCCGCCCCACCATTCATCATTCAACATTCAGCATTCAGCATTCTCCCCCCCACTCACGCTGCCAGAGTTCCAGGATCAGCAGCGCCCACAGCCGGCTGCTGTGATCGAAGCGGCCCCGTTGGTGGTCCTCCAGCAGCCCGGTCACCGCTTCGGGGCGGAAATATCCCCGCCCGAGTGTCTGGGGGTCGAGCAGGACTTCCCGGGCGAAATCCCTCAGTTCGTTGCGGAACCAGTGATCCAGTGGGACGCCGAAGCCCATCTTGGGCCGCCGCCGGATGGGCGCGGGCAGCAAGTCGGCGAACGCTTCCAGCAGAATCCGCTTGCCTCGGCCGCGGCGGAACTTCAGTCCAAGCGGCATTCGCGCGGCCAACTCCACCACCCGATGGTCCAGAAACGGCTGCCGGCATTCCAGCCCGTGGGCCATCGACGCAATGTCCACCTTGGTCATCAGGTCGCACGGCAGATAGGTCACCAAATCGGCCAGGCTGGTGGCGGTGACCGGGTCGCGGCGGCGGCTGGAATTCAGCGCGCCAGCCAGAAACTCCAGCGGATCGAGCCTGGGCAGGCGGGCCACGAAGTCGTCGGTGTACAACTCCCCGCGGCGGGCTTCGTTGAAAATCGCAATCCAGTCCAAGTAACGTCGATCCGCTGGCTGGCCCAACACTTCCACAAACCGCTTCCACCGCCGGACAAGCGACTTCTGCCTCGGGCTGGCCGGTAGCCTTTGCCACCAGCGCCCCGCCACCAGGCGACGCACCACGGCAGGCAACCGGTCGAACCAACCGGCCAGCCACACGGCCCGGTATCGCGGGTACCCGGCAAACAGCTCATCGCCCCCATCGCCGCTCAGCGCCACGGTTACGTGCCGCCGGGTGAGTTGCGAGACGTACCAGGTGGGCACTGCCGAACTGTCGGCAAACGGCTCGTCGTAGTGCCATACCAGTTTGGGCAGGACTGCCAGGGCATCGGGTTTAACCTGGAACTCCTCGTGTACGGTTTCGAACTTCTCGGCGGCAATTCGGGCATAGCGGGTTTCGTCGTACTCGGGCACGGGAAAGCCGATCGAGAAGGTCCGCACGGGCTCGCCGACCAACTGCCGCATTAACCCCACCACAATTGTCGAATCGACACCGCCGGAAAGAAACGCACCCAGTGGAACCTCACTCTGAAGTCGCAACTCGACCGATGTGGTCAACCGCCGTCGCAACTCTTTGGCGTACTCCCCGGCCGGGCGATCTTCTTCCGTGTTGAAATCCACTTGCCAATACGGCCGCACCTCCAGCCGGTCGTCGCGATAGACGGCGTAGTGCCCCGGCGGCAACTTGGCAAAGCCGCGGAAGATCGTTCGCGGGTGCGGCACGTATTGATACGTCAGGTACTCGTCGAGCGATTGCGGATCGATTTCGCGCGGCACGCCGGGCACTTGCAACAGGCTTTTCAACTCGCTGGCGAACAGCAACCGGCCTGGCTCGTGCCGATAGACCAGCGGCTTCTGTCCCAGCCGATCGCGGGCCAGCAGCAGTTGTCCCCGTTGGGTGTCCCAGATGGCCAAGGCGAACATGCCGTTAAGGTATTCGAGCAGTCCCGGCCCTTCATCCTCGTAAAGGTGGACGATGGTCTCCGTGTCGCTTTGGGTACGGAAGCGGTGTCCGGCGCCTTCAAGCCTTTTCCGCAGTTGACGGAAGTTGTAGATTTCGCCGTTGAAGACGACCCATACCGAGCCATCTTCGTTCGAGAGCGGCTGCTTTCCGCCGGCCAGATCGACAATCGCCAGCCGCCGATGCCCCAGCGCCACACCAGACAGCGTCTGCCGCGGCGGCCGCAGTTGGAACTCGGCAATGTAGCTCCCCTCGTCGTCCGGCCCACGGTGGCGCAGCACTTCGGTCATCCGCCGGAGCGTATCTTGGTCCAGCGCTTTTTCCGGGTCAGTCCAAATGGCGCCGGTGATGCCGCACATGGTGATGCTCCGATCGTCACGTTTAGCCGCCGCGTCCACGCGGCGCAAACTTCAGGGCCATTTATGGCCCTTCCCGCCGAAGGCGGTATTCGGCCCGGCGTTTACGCCGGGTTTGCTGAAGCGATAACCAATTTTTCCCTCTCCAAACAACACTAGCCCCGTTTACGGGGCTTCTCGCTGTATGGCTTTAGTCTACGACTCGATTTCGGTGATCCTTTCCAATCGGTCGTGAATTCTTCCCCGAGCGTGGTGCTCCCGCTGGTTGCGAACGTATGCCTTAACCCACTCCAAGTCACCCATGCCAAAACTCACTACGCCATATCCCGTTTGCCATTGCAGCGTCTTGTTGCGCAGTCCGAGTTGTTTGTTAACCTCATGCGACGACGAACCCTTGAGTTGGCCAACGAAGTCGCTGATAAGGATTGTCGGTGGGATGGTCACCGCAACGTGCATGTGCGTCTCAGTACCGCCAATTTCGTGAACGAACACCCCGCCGGTGTTAATGAGCCTTTGTTTTACATAACGATGGGCCAACGCTTCGACTTGTGGGATCAATAGTGGAAGGCTGTCTTTGGTGTGCCAGGTGAGATGAAGATGGATTTCGCTGTAGTAGTTGCGCGCCATGGTGATCTCCTGTGTCAAGGCGTCGTGGGCTAAAGCCCTCACAGCGAGAAGGCCCGTAAACGGGCCTCCGTTGGCAGTGAAGGAAAACAATAGGTTGTCGCGTACTCCACCAACCCGGCATAAATGCCGGGCCGAATACCGCCTGCGGCGGAAAGGCCCGTAAACGGGCCTAAATGTCGGTGCCACATTTTGATGAATACAGCATTGCAATGATACTCAAATGTTTACACGGTGCGGAGGAGCCGAAACCAAGAGTTTGTCGTGAAAACAAGCTTTTATGGGTTTGTAATACAGAGGGCCATTTATGGCCCTTTCCGCCGAAGGCGGTATTCGGCCCGGCGTTTACGCCGGGTTAACGAGCCCAACAACCCTTCCTTTTCCAGTTTCAACAACAGGTAGCCCCGTTTACGGGGCTTCTCGCTGCCCTACCCCAGCAACTCTCGATACAACTCCACGTACCGCGCGATCATCTTCTCCACGCAAAACTGCTTGGCCATCCGCTCTCGACCGGCCCGGCCGAAGCGCGCGGCTAGCTCGGCGTCGTCGAGCAGCTTGTTGGTGCAGCGGGCTACGGCGGCGCGGTCGCCGATGGGGACGAGGTAACCGGTGCTCTCGCCAACGACCAGGTCGCGGGTGCCGGGGATGTCCGTGGCCACCACCGGGACGCCGGCGGACATGGCCTCCATGATCGCGTTCGATTGGCCTTCGTAGCCGCTGGTCGACCACAGCACGTCGAAATGCGGTATCATCCGTAGCACGTCGGCACGCCGGCCTAGGAAATGCACCTTGTCGCGGATCACCACCTGGTCGCGGAACTTCCGCAGGCGGTCGCGGTGCGGGCCATCGCCGATGATCAACAGGTGGACATCGTCGCGAATCACTTTCAGCAGATCGGCCGCCCAGATCGCATCCTTGATGCGCTTCTGCGGCCAAAGCCGGCCGACCGCTCCGATAAGGCGACTCTCCCCGGGCAGCCCCAACTCGGCCAACAGTTGCCGCCGCGTCGTGTTTGTCCGGCCGGCCGGGGGGACGCCGTTTGGAATCACCCGGATCTTCTCCGCAGGCAGCCCGTGGCGCACGTAGAAATCGCGCACGCCCGGACTGTTGACCACGACCCCGGAGCAATGCCGGCCGATGTAGCGATCGATAGCCAGTTCGATGCATCCTTTCCACGGATCGACGCAGCGTTGGCCGGCCAGATGGCACTTCACGCCACAGGCCCTGCCGGCCGCGTGGCCATACGCATTGGCCGCAAACAGCCAGGTATGGATCAGATCGGGGCGCAG
Organism: Pirellulales bacterium; assembly: GCA_030605745.1. Taxonomy (GTDB): domain Bacteria; phylum Planctomycetota; class Planctomycetia; order Pirellulales; family Thermoguttaceae; genus JAUWHT01. The sequence goes on from JAUWHT010000352.1 coordinate 5,358, forward strand.
CCGGGCCACGTAACGCTTCAGCCGCCAATAGGCCTGTGGATCGATCCGCCATCGCTTGCCGATCACCGTAAGCGGAATACCCGCCCCGAGCAAATCGGCCGACAGCGGCCCGCCACGGGTCAAGGCACACACCTGCACGTCAAACTCATCGCGCGGCAGCCCACGAGCCAACAGGCTCATCTGCTTCTCGGCCCCCGCACGATCCAGCGTGGGGATGATCTGCAAGATACGCGGTTTCAAGTTCATCTCCCTTGGTTCTCCATGAACCGGCGATATTGCTTGTCGAGTTCACTGTAGGTGGTGCCGGTCAGTTCGGACAGGGTGCCCGGGTTATCGCGGCCGCTGTAGACGGCGGCCAGGTAGGCCACCAATGCGTCGCGGTAGCGGCCACCTTCGTAGTAGACCAGAAAGTTGGTCAGCCCAGCCGCCTGACTGTAAAGCGTGGCCACCCGAGGGTCAGCCTGAAGCTTCTGCATGCCGTAGGTGGTCAGCTCTTCGAGTGGGACGTAGAAATCGTCTTTCAGCAGGCGGTACTGGGCGGCGTGCATCCGCTGATCGTCGAATCCGCCCAAGGTGTAATAGTCGCCTTCCCGCCGCAGCGATTCCATGTACAGTGCAATGCCCTCGACAATCCAGAAGTTGGCCTTTCGCCCCACGTCCGCTGCCACACGCCGCGACTGGTGGAACAGTTGGTGCGTGGCCTCGTGATACAGGATCCGCTCGTCGTAGCCCTTTCCGGCGAAGAAGTACGCACGGCGGGTCTGTTCGAGATACAGCCCGATCGACTTCTCGATGTTCGGTATCACTGCCCGCAACGAGCGGTTGTAGTTGTCCCGATCGCGGAAGAAGACCACGTGCAGCTTGGGTCCCCGGGCACGGCGTGCCCGCGCACGCCCGTCGAACAGGGCGATCACGTCCGCCTCGGAGGCGTAATAGCGAACGAAGATCTGCCGCCAGATGCGAAACAGCCGTTCCAGCTTCTCGCCGAGTTGCACGCCCGCCTCGATGCTGCGGTTCGTGCGAATTCTGTAATGCTCTGTCTCGACGACCCAGCCCGACTCGATGTCGCGATGCAGCCGGGCGTCCTCCGCCGCGGTGATCCAACGCCCATTATGGTACCGCTGACCCTGCTCGTAACGCCGCACGTGCGAGTTGGGCAGCCATCCGAACTTCTCGTGCCAGACCTCGCCGGCCCGCAGCCTGCGGACCTGGTACGCCGTCCGCCACTGGCCGCGGTACTTCTGATATCCCAACAACCGGCGGACCGCCTCGTGATCCGGGTTGGCCCGGATCGCCGACAACACCAGGTCGTAGGCCAGCGAGGCGCGATGGCGACGCACGGCGCTGCGGGCCAGCTCGAACAGCGCATTGGCCTGATCCCGCCGCAGCCGCGTCAGCCGCCGGTCCCACTCGAGCATCTCCGGCGGCGAATCGCCCGGCAGTCTCGCCCGCCCAATCTTGCTCGGCAGTACGGGCAGGTACAGCTTATCCGGATCGCGTGGCCCCAGCCGACCCCGGGTCTTCTTCGCCTCTTCGCTCAGTCCCCGCTCGTCGCACCAGGCAGCCAACTCCTCCAACTCAGCGGCATACTTGGCCCTCAACTCCGCCGCCGCCCGATACAACTCATCCCCCCCCGCGCGTGCCGACCCTGCCAGCAGCCCGCACCCCACCATCATAGTCAGTACGACCCGCCCGATTTGTGGAATTGGTTTGCAACGCATAGTGAACAATCCCCAAATCCGTTTAGCCGCCTGGCTTGCCCGATTTTCCGCAGGTTGTTTTTTCTGCTAAGACGATGGCAGTTGGGAACTGGGCGGCCGGGGCGAAAAAAAGGTTGAAAATCCGATAAATGTTAAAATAGGTAAACTTGCGCTGTGGAGCCTTTTACGGCATAATTAGCCGCATGAGGCTTCGATGGCTGGAAAATACGAAAGCGGCATGGGGATGCAATGCCGGAAATCTCGCGCTGACTGTCCCGCTGTTGGAACGGGCCGGGG
>JAUWHT010000235.1 GCA_030605745.1 Pirellulales bacterium
ACGCGAGTGGCTACGGCTGGTAGAGATGGTGTCATCTTGACCGTGATACCCAAGGGAGGAGCCGTATGAGGTAGTTCCTCACGTACGGATCTGTGCGGGGGGCCGCCCGCAAGGGCGGTCCCTACCGCGTTCCGACAGTAGGCAGTAGCCAAGCTGGGTGCCCGTGATTGACCGTGTGCCACTGCTTTGCAGAAGCAGTGCGTATGGAAGATGGTAGTCGGCAGGTGTGGTGTGGCCAATTCTTGATCTTGAAATCTGCCGGCCGGTATGATACATTCGTTTCATGCCTCGTGCAAAGACGCAAAGGATATCTGGCTCATCCGGCTGAAGCGCGAGGTCGTGGGAGTTTTGGCGGTAGGCCGGGGGTGGGGATATTTGCCAAAACTGATCCCCGGGGTGCCGGCGGGACGCCGGCGTTACGATGTCCAATAATTCTAGCGTCTGTAAAACGTTGCCACGCTGCAAGTTACCGCGTCGCTCGACACTACAGAATTCGTCTTGACAGGCGTTTCGGCAACGGCGGCTTGCCGAGGGTCGGTCGCCGCAAGTTGGTATTAGGCAGTGACTTACGACCATCCACGGCGGTCGATGGGAATTGTTGGGCCGGTGAAGCATACGTCCATAAACACCAACAATTCACAAAACCCCGGGAAAACGCCACTTGCAGGTGAACGTACGTTTGAGGTTATGGTTGCTGAATCTATCGGGCGGCCGTTTTCTGAACGACGTTACTCTTCGTCCTGCCGCAGCTTGACCAGAACGCTGTAGTCTTCCAGGGTGGTGGTGTCGCCGACGGTCTCGCGGCCAGCGGCGATGTCGCGCAACAGGCGTCGCATGATCTTGCCGCTGCGGGTCTTCGGCAGCGCGGTAGTGAAGCGGATGTCGTCGGGCACGGCCAACGCGCCGATCTCCTTGCGGACGTGGTTCTTGAGTTCCTTCCGCAATTGGTCGCCCGGCTCTCCGTCGGCCAGAGTGACGAACACCGTCACCGCTTCGCCCTTTAGCTCGTGCGGCCGGCCGACTGCCGCCGCTTCGGCCACGGTCGGGTGGCTGACCAGGGCGCTTTCGATCTCGATCGTTGAAAGACGGTGGCCTGAGACGTTCAGCACGTCGTCGATCCGGCCCATGATCCAGTAGTACCCGTCCTCGTCGCATCGGGCGTTATCGCCGCAGAGGTATTTGCCGGGTACGTCGCTCCAGTACTGGGCCTTGTAGCGCTCGTCGTCGCCCCAGATGCCGCGGATCATGCCGGGCCAGGGCCGGGCGATCACCAGCCAGCCGCCGCTGCCGACCGGGACCGGTCTGCCGTCCTCGCCGACGATCTCGGGCACGACGCCGGGCAGCGGCTTGCAGCAGCTTCCGGGCTTGGTGGTAGTGGCCCCTGGCAGCGGGGTCATCATGATCCCGCCTGTCTCGGTCTGCCACCAGGTATCGACGATCGGGCAGCGCCGGCTGCCGATCTTTTCGTGGTACCACATCCAGGCCTCGGGGTTGATCCCTTCGCCCACGGTACCCAACAGCCGCAGACTGGAGAGGTCGTGCTTATCGACCCACTTGTCGCCCCACTTGATAAACGCGCGGATGGCGGTCGGCGCGGTGTAGAAAATGTTCACGCGGTACTTTTCGACGATGTCCCAGAAGCGACCTTCGTCGGGCCAGTTGGGCGCCCCTTCGTAAATCAACGACGTGGCCCCGGCCGCCAGCGGACCGTAGACAATGTAGCTGTGCCCGGTGATCCAGCCGATGTCGGCCGTACACCAGTAAACGTCCTCGTCGCGAATGTCGAACACCCACTCTGTGGTCTTCTTGACGAACAAGTTGTAGCCGGCCGTGGTATGCTTCACCCCTTTGGGCTTGCCGGTCGAGCCGCTCGTGTAGAGGATAAACAGCGGGGCCTCGCTATCCATCGGCTCGGCTGGGCAGTCGGCCGAGGCCTCTTCCATCAGTTCGTGCCACCAGAAATCGCGGCCCTGCTTCATCTTCACATCGCAGCCGACGCGTTTGAGCACGATACATTTTTCGACGGTGGGTGATTTTTCCAAGGCCGCGTCGACGTTGGCCTTAAGCGGCAGTTGCTTGCCGCGTCGCCAGCCGGCGTCGGCCGTGATTTGCAGCTTGGTCGACGCGTCGTTGTTCCGCTCGGCGATGGCTTCAGCCGAGAAGCCGCCGAAGACGATCGAGTGGACCGCACCGATTCGGGCACAAGCCAGCATGGCAATTGCCAGTTCGGGGACCATCGGCATATACATGGCCACCACGTCGCCCTTGCCGACGCCCAGGCCCTTGAGCACGTTGGCGAACTTGCAGACCTCGCGGTGGAGCATCTGGTAGGTGAGCATTCGACTGTCGCCCGGCTCGCCTTCCCAGATAATCGCCGCCTTATTCGCCCGGGGGGTACCCAAGTGGACGTCCAGGCAATTGTACGATACGTTGGTCCGGCCGCCCGGGAACCAATTGGCCAGCGGCTCCTGCCAGTCGAGGACCTTTGTAAACGGCTTGAACCAGTGCAATTCTTCGGCCAGCTTGCCCCAGAAGCCCTCCATGTCCTCGATGGACTGTTTCCAGAGTCTCTCGTACTTCTCCGCGGAGCCGATCCTCGCCTTGGCTGCAAACTCCTTAGGGGGCGGAAACAGCCGCGATTCCTTCATTACATTGATAATTTGGCCGGATTTTTCCTCTGCCATGTTTGACTTCCTCCGAGTCGGTTGACTTGTTGTCTTACGAGTGACAGTCGCTGAGTAAAGAATCCTTTATTTTATTGCCCTTCGCCCCCGTGTCAACGACGCCCGTCCATTTACTTGTAGGAGGCGACTCCAGTCGCCGATGGACCTGCCAGAACTCCAATCGGCGACTGGAGTCGCCTCCTACAATAGCTTGTCAGGCCCTTTGTCCGTTGTCGGCGGGGGCAAATGGGGGGCGGCGAATAACACCACAGTTGGGTGGCTATGGGAGGCGAGTTTGCCGGCAACAACATTCCTGCCGAGACTTCTACCGCGGGATTTCTCGCAGGTAGATGTTCTTGAACCAGAGCGTGTCGCCGTGGTTTTGCAGTACGATCGGGCCGGTGGAATAAGCGGGCTTGTCGGGTTCCCACTCGTTCTCCAGGATCACGTTGTCGACGACCAGTTGGTCGTTGAGCTTCACAGTTACCCGTTCGCCGACCATCTTGATGCGGAATGTGTTCCACTGGCCGGCCGGCTTGTCGACGGTTTTGATTGGTTTGCTGGGGTTCTTCTGGTTGCCGAACAGTCCGCCGGAACCGATCCCGTGCTGGCCGGCGTCCCAGATTTGCACCTGGGGGCAGTCGCGAAGGTAGATTCCGCTGTCGCCTTTGGGCCCGATCTTCCAGTCGATGTACAGCTCGAAGTCGCCGTAGTCCTTGGCAGTGTAGCAGAGGCTTTGCCCCTTGCCATCAAAGACCAGCACACCGTCGACCGCCTTCCAGTGTGCCCGCATGGCCTCGTCGGCCTTGGTCTGCTCTTTGAGCGACAACTTAGCCCGGGTCTTGGGGTTGCCGACATGGCGGCCTTTCCAGCCGGTCAGGTCCTTACCGTTGAACAGGGCGACAAAACCCTCCGGCGGCGTGTTATCGGCGGCCCGGGCAAGGCCGGCGACAACAGCGATAAACAGACAACTCGTAACAACGCAAAGTAGGGTTCTCATTTGAGAATCTCCTGTTGTTAAGCCGCAAGCGGCTGTGGGTAAAATCGGAAGCACCAACTCATAGCTGCGATTTCCTTTCTGAAAACCTCTATATCACGGTAGAGAACAGTTTGCAACGAGTGGCATAAAGCCGCGACCGGTGGTCGCGCCCAGCGGTATAAAGCCGCGACCGGTGGTCGCGCCCAACACCATAAAGCCGCGACCGGTGGT
>JAUWHT010000251.1 GCA_030605745.1 Pirellulales bacterium
TCTCGGGACCAGAATCACCGAAAGGCAAACACCTGGCTGAGGTTATTCTAACTGTCCCTGGTATTGGTGAGGTGCGGGAGTCCGGCCATATCCACGATTGAAAGTTAAGGAGACCATGGTATGTCTACTCGACAAGAGAGAAGTCTGATGACTTGGATGATCGTGGTAGTCTTAGCAGCTACCGGGGTCTGGAATGCCGTTGCGTGGAGCCAGCAGATTGAGGTTCCTCCCCAAGAGGATTGGGGAGCACCGGCAGTGTCGGTCAGCCGGACCAACGGCAACTGGGTCATCGCGGGTCAGCGACACAAGGTGATCCTCAACACTGCGGACCTCAGTATGATGGTCGAGGCCGGTCCCATCACGTGGAAGCTGCTGCCCTCGGCAGCGGACGATCTCAGCGCCCAAGTGGCAGGCAAAGTCTTCCCGCTCAGGCTGGCTGATGCCGGAAAGATCGAGATTTCTCCCTACGAGACCGGGTTCAAGTCAGGCGTGAAAATTCACCTTAGCCAATTCCAGCACGAAGGCCAGACATTAGATCTGGACCTGCAACTGTTCGTGTGCCTAGAGGGCACGGAGGAGGACCTGGTCTACGAGGTGGTTCCAACCGAGAAGGCCGCTGTCATCAAGCAGCTTCTCTGGCCCAAGGGATTCACCCCTGATTCGTCGGATTTCACGGTGGTCCCCAATATGCAAGGAATGCTGCTGCCGCGAAACTGGCCCAAGAAGACGTGGCTGGCTCACAAGGTGGCGTGTTACGGCTTTGGCCTTTTTATGCCCTGGTGGGGACACCTGAAGGGCCAATCAGCGGTCATGGTGATCCTGGAAACGCCGGTGGACGCCGGCTGTGAGTTCAAGCACCCCGCCGGCGGGCCAACCTGGGCTGCGCCCCGATGGATGCACTCGCTGGGGAAACTGACCTACGCCCGTCGAGCGAGGCTCTGTTTTTTCGAGAAGGGGAATTACGTTGATCTGACCAAGCGCTACCGCCGCCACGCGATCGAGACCGGTCTGTTTGTGTCACTGAAGGAGAAAATCGCCCGCAGCCCAATCGTCGAAAAGCTGATCGGCGCGCCCATAATCACGCCCATGATCCTCCACAATGTTCGGCCGTCCTCAAGGGTCTACGATAAGGACAATCCGGCGAAAAACTATCACCTTTGGCGTTTCGACCAACGGGCCGAAGAGCTTCGCAAACTGGCCGCCAAAGGCGTGAAGCGGGCCTACGTGCATCTGGATGCCTGGCAGTTTCGCGGCTACGGGACCCATCCGGACAACCTGCCGCCCTGTCCCGAAGCCGGTGGCTGGGATGGCATGCGTCTTTTCGCCGATACGTGTGACCGACTGGGCTATGTCTTTGCCGTCCACGACAATTACATCGATTACTATCTTGACAGCAAGTCGTATGACGAACGCCACACGATCATTCATGCCGACGGCAGCCGGTATTTTGGCAATGGATGCGCGGGTGGGAAATACACCTTGCTTTGCCCTCGGCTGGCCTTGGGCCATCTCAAAAAGAACTACCGGCTAATCTTGGCGCAGGGGGTAAAGCTCCGCGGTGCGTACCTTGACGTATTTACCTGCGTTCCACCGTATGAATGTTACAACCCCGAGCACCCTGCAACCCGGGCGGATTGCCTGAAGTACTGGGGCGATTGTCTGGATTTCATCCGGACCCAGGTGGGTGTGGTGAGCTCAGAACAAGCGGCCGATTGGAGCATCCCCCATATCGACATGGCATACTGGGTACAGTATGGGTCGCATGGTGGAGGCGAGGGGATACCCGTTCCGCTGCACAGTCTTGTTTACCACGATGCGATCCTCGTGCCGTGGTTGCTTGGTAAAGGGCGGGGTGTCCCCAAAAACGACTCTGGCTACCTGCACGGCTTGGCCAACGCCGGTCTGCCGTACATGCAGCTAACCTACTCGCACTTCTTGTCAGATTCGGGTGAAGTCGACTTGACCCGCGTACGAACCATGTGCGCCCTGCACGAAAGGGTCGGTCTGCTGGAAATGACGAACCATGAATTCCTTGACAAGGGCTACCGCAAACAGCGAACAACCTTTGCCGACGGCACCACCGTGACCATCGACCTGGATGCCGATACATTCCATATTGCCCCCGAGTTGCTCGTCTCTGATCGACAGTAGGGCAAGAAAGCGAGACAGGTTCCCGAGAACTTCTCTTGTCGAATCAGCACAAGGAGTTGGGGATAGGGATTGTGGTACCGGCAGCGACTATCAAGGGAAGAGTGTCTTGCACTGGCTGAATGTATTGGGGATATCGGTCGGTCTGGCGATGGATGCGTTCGCCGTGTCGGTCGCTGCCGGTCTGAGTGTGGCTCCCGTGACCCGGCGTGATGCGTTCCGGCTGGCGTTTCATTTCGGCCTGTTCCACTTCATGATGCCGATCTTCGGATGGCTCGCCGGCAAGGAACTGGCGTCTCACATCACCGCATACGACCACTGGATAGCCTTCGGGCTGCTGGCCTTCGTTGGCGGCAAGATGTTAGTGGATGCGCGTACCGAGAAGCAAACCGACTGCAAGGCAGAGCCAACTCGCGGGCTGACGGTGGTGACTCTCTCGCTGGCAACCAGCATCGACGCGCTTGCCGTGGGCATGAGCATGGCATTCATGGGCGTTTCCGTCTGGATTCCCAGTGTCGTAATCGGCGTCGTCGCCGGCACACTGAGCGCCGTCGGAATCAGTTTCGGCAACCGCTTCGGCACGCACTGGGGCCGTTGGGCAGAGGTTGCCGGAGGTTGCGTTCTGCTGGTAATCGGCGCGAGGATATTGTTCACCCATCTTGCCGGTTGAAGCTTTTGGCTCAAATCACCTCGAAGATGTACTTCAGCGAAAAGTAGATGCCCACAAGCAGGAATATCCCGCCGGTCATCATCCGTGCCCACCAACTGAAAACTGACAACTAACCACTGACCACTAATTCTTGGACGTATGCATCACCGGTCCATAAATCCCCATCGACCGCCCTGTGCGGTCGCAAATTACTGCCTAACACCAACTTGCGGCGACTGATCCTCGGCAATCCGTCTTTGCCGAAACGCCTGTCAAGACGAGTTTTCTCCTGTCGAGCGGCGCGGTAACTCATGTCGTAGCAACGCTTTACGGCCGCTCGAATTGTTGGACATCGTAACGCCGGCGTCTCGCCGGCACTTTCTGGAGTGTTTCACATCCCGGCGCGCCGGGGACGAGTTCTGGCAAATATCCCCGCCCCCCAGCCTGCCGCCAAAACTCCCACTGCCGCGCGCTTCAGCCAAGATGAACCAGATATCCTTTGCATCTTGGCGCCTTCGCGAGAGGTGTAAACAAATGCATCTTGCCTCTTTTGCTTCAAAGCAGTCTGAGAAGCTCTTCGACCGTTAACTCGGCATCATAGAGGATACTCCGCAGTGTGCCTTTGCGGATTCGCCGGTGATCGGGGACGACGACGCGGGCGGGGGGATCGTCACGGCGGAGCACCATGTGGCTGCCGCGCTGGCGGCGAAACACGAAACCGGCGCGCTGCAAAGCACTGCGAACCTGCCGTCCAGATAGGTCGGTCGGAAGTCTCGCCATCAGGCCGTATTCTCAACCTCTACAATCTCGCGGCCCGCTTCCGTAGGAATCACCTCGCCCGACTCGATGCAGTCTTCGAGGTAGACTCCGATTGCCTCACGTATATTCGCCACGGCCTGAGCCCGCGTATCGCCCTGGCTGACACATCCAGGCAACGCAGGCACGGTGGCCACAAAACCGCCATCCGATTCCTGTTGAAGGATAACCGTGTAGTTCATGGTACTTATTCTATTTCGACAAGTGCCTGTTGTCAACTGCTCACAATATGGGCGAGTGCATGTTCCAAGAGTTTTGGCAAAAATCCCCGCCCCCAGGCCCGCCGCCAAAATTCCCACGGCCGCACGCTTCAGCCAAGATGAACATGATTGAATATACCATTTAGGCCACGAATTTCAAGATCAAGAATTGGCCACATACGCCGGCTGTCATTTTCCAGGCACACTGCTTCTGCAAAGCAGATCACAACAGGGTGAGTAAGTCGGCCGTTCTCTGAACCGACACGCCGGGAAGATTATCGAAGTCCCGATCTTCGGTCCAAATCGGGTAGTCCAGGCAAAGCGTCAGTGCCAGGATTTGCACGTCCTTGGGATCCCGTTCTCCAATCAAAAGATTTGCCTGGCTGATTCGAAATCGGTCAGAATATCCGCTTCGGACAACCCTTTGTCGGTCATCGCCGAGCGAGTCTGATCCGAGAGCCGATAGAACTCTTTTTTCCGGTCCTCAAGCGACAATTTCTCCCGCACGGCCTGCAAGATGAAGTCATCTGCAGACCTTGCCTCGGGAAGAACCTTCTCGATCTCCTCTAAGAACGTGTTTTAAATCTCCCTTTGGGAGAGGGGCAGAGGGTGAGGGCGGCATGGATCACACCGCAAATAGCGGGGGTTTCTTGCCGAATAACCCTCACCCTAACCCTCTCCCGGAGGGGGAGGGGACTCGCATCGG
>JAUWHT010000086.1 GCA_030605745.1 Pirellulales bacterium
GAAGTACGCGCTGCCGCGAGGCGGATGGTTCACTGGCACGCGCGTTTTGCGCCGCTGTTCGGGCGTAAGGAGGCCCGTGCGCACTCCCTCGACTACGTGAGAGGGCTGATGGCGGACCAAGAACGTAAGAGCGTCGAGCCGATCGCCCTGGAATTCGCCCGGAATCCTCAGGGCGGGCCGGCTAACGAAAATGAGGTTGTCGCCCTGCAAGGCTTCCTGAGGGATTCACCTTGGGAGGCGGGCAACGTGTTCCGTGAGATCCAGGCGGTCTTTGCCGAAGGACTCGGCCCGGGCCGATCTGTACGTGACGCTGACGAAGCGCGAGCTAAAGCGAGATGTGCCCGAGTTGACGCTGGACATGGCCCTGGGGCTGTTGCGATCAGCCTTCGCTCAGAAGGACCTCAGTGAAGAGCACGCTATTCACCTGGTGGATTACCATCTTCGCCGCAACGGCATCGCTCACGATTCACACCGGAAGACGTGGCTGGCCAGGCACAAAGACCTAGCCGAAAGGCTAAATCTGTAGAGACACCAGTGGCCTAATGCGTACGTGTCATCGTCGGCAGTGTGCAGGACAAGGCCTTCACCTGCCGTTCCGTTCGTGGTTTGCGCCGACTGCACATTTGGAGCCTGCTCGCGTCCCGATTTACGAAGGATCGACGCCGTCCACGCGACATTCAGCCCGAATTAGAGGTAGTTGCATCGCACTCTTCTCATGCAATGGTGCCGCAGCACGGTCATAAGTGATATGGCAACATGCTACCACACTGGAAGTCTTGCTGTAGAAATACTTAAAGCCTGACCCCGTGTTCTTGTCGAACGACTTAAACGAAAGCTCTCTAATGGCTAATGTAGCTCTGACCCCAAAAAAGGCTCAAAAAAGGCTGTGACCCCAAAAGGCTGCAAAAAGGCTGAAAGGCTGGACCCCAAAAGGCTGTTGGGAGATCGGACAATTCAGAGAAAGGTGGGCCTCGCTTCGCTCGACCCAGCCTACCTCTAGACTTTTGCACCCAGAAATGGAAGAGCCAAACTTATTCGCCTGGCTTGAATCGCAATCGCTCGCCCGGCTGGGTGTCGAGTTCGGCGGTACCTTGTTGATCGCGTTTGAGCGAGATGGGTTTGCCGTCACCGCGCTGCACGCAAATAGCCGGCCAAGGACTCGACAACCGTAAACGGCCGCCGACGGTCGATGTGACGGTCACCGCAACGGTCTTACCGCCTTTATGTTGGGCCGAGACGAGAAAACCGCCTTGTGCTCGCAGGTCGTGGAAATCGGCGTCGCGATAGGCCGGCCATGCCGGGAACACGCGGACCACGTCGCCAACGCTTTGCAACAACAACTCCGAGACGGCCATCGTGGCACTGAAGTTCTCGGTGTAGTGGCCGAAGTCGTTGTGGCGGATAGGTGGGTCGAGCCGGCTCATTGTCACCGCGCCGTTCGGTCGCGACCGAGCGACCAACTCGTCGCGGACCCACTCCATCGTGCCGGGCATGCTCATCCGCGCCCGGGCGATCGACAGCATCACCACCGAGCTGCCCCCACTACACTTTAGCCGGTCGATAGTCTGCTTGAACAGCTCTTTCTCTGCCGCCGGTGACCACCAGGTGACCATGTCGAATGGAAAGACCGGCGTGGCGGGCACTGGGATGTTATAGTTGATCGGCGGCGCGTCCTGCACGTCGACCACTATCGGCGGATCGGAGTTGGTGGTTGGATATGGCGGCAGTTGCAACATGGCCTGCTTCCACCGCGAAACCAACTCGGCGTCGCGTCCCAGCGTGGTGGCCCCTTCAATGGCTGCCTCGAAAATGTACCGGAATATCGCAATGTCGAACGTACAGTTTCGGTTCCGCTTGAAGTCCTTGGTCCAGCGCCAATGCTCGGGCGACATGGTAGGTGCCAGCACCACCTTGTGGGAGGCGACTCCGTCGGCGACCTTCTCGCCTTCGCACTGGTCGATGAAATCGGCCTGGAAGATAGCCACCTCACGAACCGCCGGGTAGGCGATCTTATCGAGGAACTCGCGGTTCGGCTCGTATTTGTAATGCCACCACAACGGCTGCACCGTGAAACCGCTCACGCCCAGGGTGAACCCCCAGACGTGATGGAAATACTGCCGGCCCACCGGACTCTTGCACTTTTCCGGATGCGGAGGCTCGTAGGCAAACAGAACGTGCGGAAAATACGCCCCATTCATTGAGAAAATCTCCCGCGCAAGCCAACGTGCCCGGGGCAAGTATTCGGTTATCAGCCGATCGTACGGCTCGGCCAACTCGGTGTGGTTCGAGGCGAGCGCTCCCCAAAAGGTCGCCTGGATGTTGTAGTTGGTGTGATAGTCGCCGTGCCAGTTGGGATGGTCGTTTATCAAGCTGGCAAACAAACCGGGCGAAATCGAGCCGGGCTTGCTGACGCACCGCAGGAAATACAGATTGCGATACCAGACGTTACGAAGCACCGACTCGTCGATATCGATTCCGCTGGCCGACCAGAACTGCTGCCACGTCGCCTCATGTGCCCGCACCAGTTCAGCCGTGTCGGCCTGGATCGTCGAACGAGCAAGTTCGATCGCCGCTGCCTGTGGGTCTTTTGATTCGCGACTTGTTACGATGGCCACCGTCTTCAAGTCACCTGCGGCTGCCATGGCAACGGTGAAACTCATGCCCTGCCAGTCCAGGTCGCCGGGAATCTGCTGTGTAAGCCACGTTACACTCTGGCCACTGCCGGAAGCGTTTTCGGGAATGTCGGCCGAGCGAATGGGCTGGAGTTCCGCACCGGCCGACGACTTGATCAAAAACACATTGCGACCGGCCAGTGCCCGGATTTCCGTCTTTGTATCGGCGCTTGACTTGTTCTTAATATGGGCAACCGCACGACGTATATCAAGCTGGGCGGAGCTTGGGTGGACTCCTGCCGCGCTTAGCACCAACCGCCCACACGGCCGCGGACAAGGATACGGGTGTGCACAATAACTGTCCGGCCCCTTCCATTTTGAGCCTTTTTCGAGAATGACTGATCTATTCCCGTATATTGTTGGTCCCTGGGCGGCCAGGCTCTTGATAAGCTCCAACGTCGGTAGCGGCGGGTCGAGCTTGCTGTCGAGCCGTGCATCCCAGACGTCGTTTTTGGTCAACATCAGCTTGAGTTGCCCGTCCTCCGAGTACACCAGCGCGTTGATATCGCCGTTGCCGACGAGCAGGGCATAGTTGGTGATGCTGTCGAGCCGGTCGACCGAAATGGCCGCGGCATCGAGGGCTTTGGGGAAGGGAATCCTGTCGTCGTTGGCCTGGAGCATTTCGGCCAAACCGAGAGTCAAGAAACAGATAGCCAACACAATAGCGCGTTTCATAATCAACACGGTTTTTCTTTCTTGTTGTTTTCGAGGTGCGAACTCCGCACTTTTCGAGGGGTTGAGCCTTAGAACGTGTTTTGAAATTACCGATGCGAGTCCCCT
>JAUWHT010000045.1 GCA_030605745.1 Pirellulales bacterium
TTCTCAGCTTGGCGGGCTGAGAGCGCCGCGCGTCGGCCCCAAGGGGTCGACGGCGAGTCCAGCCCGCTGAACCGACCAACAAAAACGCCGAGCAACCGCCTCGAAAACGGTTGAAATATGTGCAAAACTTGAACTTAGCACTTTCCTCCCAGCTTCGCCCGGACCAGGGCTTCGTAGACCGGTCCGGTGGGTTGGAGTTGACTGGAGAAGACGACCACCTGGTTGACCTTGACCTGTCCGGCGTGGAAATCGGCGCGTGCTTTGACGAGTTGGCCCAACTCGGCCACGGCCGGGCCGTCGCGACGGACGCGGCCGAGGGTTAGATGCGGATGGAACCGCCGGTGCTCTTTGCGAAAGCCGAGCTTGGCCAGCGCGGCCTCAACGTGGTCGTGCAGTGCGATCATCCCCTGCTCGCCGCTGCCGGTGCCCAGCCAGAGTGTCCGCGGCCGGGCGGCACTGGGGAACGCCCCGGCGCCGCAGACCTCCAACTCGAACGGCTCGACCTTGGCGGCGCCCTGCTCGACTGCCTTGCACACACGGGAGATTTCCCGTGCGGGAACCTCGCCGAGAAACTTCAGTGTCAGGTGCAAGTTGTGCACATCGACCCATTTCACGTCGGCCGGCGCAGCCCGCAACTGCTCGATCAACTCCCCGGCGCGGTCGCGAACCGCCCGGTTGATCTCTACGGCGACAAAAGTACGAATGGTGGATTTCATGGGAAGGGATTGGGGATTAGGGATTGGAACTCTAATCCCCAATCCCCAATCCCTCAAAAGCTCAGCATCTTGCGATATTCTTCCATGCGGCGATCGAGGTCCTCGCGTTCGATTTTTTTGAGCCCATCGAGGCTGAAGCCTTCGACGGTGAAGCTGGCGGCCAGTGTTCCGTAGGCCATGGCTTGCTTGAGCGTCGCCGGCTCGAAGCTGCCCTGCTCGGCAAGGTAGCCCATCATCCCGCCGGCAAAGCTGTCGCCGGCGCCGGTCGGGTCGATCACGTTGGGCGTGGGGAAAGCGGGCAGGACGTACGTCTCGTGCCGGCTGAAGAACATCGCCCCGTGCTCGCCCTTCTTTATGACCACAAACCGCGGTCCCAGCTTGCGGACGGCGTGTCCGGCACGCACCAGGTTCTCTTCGCCGGTGAGCATCTTCGCCTCACTGTCGTTGAGCACAAACCCGTCGACCCGCCCGAGCAAGTCCATCAGCCCGGCCCGTTGGCTGTTGATCCAAAGGTCCATCGTGTCGGCCATTGTGAGCATGGCGCCCGGGCACTGTTCGAGGATCCGGATTTGCAGGTCCGGCGGGTCGTTGGCCAGGAACAAGAACTTGCACCGCCGGTATTCTTCTGACAGCACCGGGTCGAACTGCTCCATCACGTTCAGTTGCACGTCGAGCGTTTCGCGGTCGTTCATGTCCTCGAGATATTTGCCGCGCCAGCGGAACGTCTTGGCCCCGGCGACGACCTGCAATCCGGCGGTGTCGATGTTCCGCGACCTGAGCAGCTCGGTATGCTCGGCCGGCCAATCGCCGCCGACTACGCTTACCAATCGCACCGGGGTGAAGAAGCTGGCGGCATACGAGAAGAACACGGCCGAGCCGCCCAGCACGTTCTCGCGCGTTTCGCCGGGCGTTTCCACGCTATCCAAGGCAACCGACCCGACGACAACCAACGACATGGCAAAATCCCCCTTTTGCAGGGTGCAACCACAAAAAAAGTGACACGCAGCTAATTATGGACGTTTTCAGCGGAAGGACAAGGGGGTAAGAAAAATTTGCCCGGTTTTTTAAGAAAATTTTAGCCCCGCCGCGTGGACGCGGCGGCTAAACTTTGCTTCCCGTCGAGAAGGGGTTGCATCACGCGGCGGCTTGCGTTAAACTATAGAGTTGTTAGACTGTTAGGAATTCAGTCAGAGTGATCGAGATTCGGGTACTTGCCCCGGTTTCACAGTTGCGATATAATGAGGATAATCGCTCGCGTGTACTACTTCGGCACGGCCGGGGGCTCGTGAACGGCTGCTAAAAAAGGAGGTAAGTAAGATGAGTGTCTACAGAATAACGATGTGTTTGCTTTTCTCTCTGGTCAGCACGGCTGTGGTGCAGGGCGGCGCGCCCGACCGATTCCGCATCGCGTCGGAGCCGATCGAAACCAACCACGTCAAGTGGGCAAAACCGCTCGTGGGCGGGCCGGTCCGTGCGCTGTGCCTGGTGCCCATCCAATCGCAGCGGGACGTGATCGAGCTTGCCCAAAGGCTCGAAATGAAATCCGACCTCGTGGCATTTCACTATCCGCTGATGAACGACGATGCCATCAAGGAGTTTCGCAAATCGCTCGACGGCAAGTCGTACGATGTTATCATACTCAGCAAGGTCAAACTCGAACTGCTGCCGGAGGAGGTGCAGGACCTGTTGATGGACAGGGTGAAGAAGGGGACTGGCATCCTCAGCGTAAATTGCAAGGCAACGCCTAAGTTCAAGTTTTGCACATATTTCAACCGTTTTCGAGGCGGTTGCTCGGCGTTTTTGTTGGTCGGTTCAGCGGGCTGGACTCGCCGTCGACCCCTTGGGGCCGACGCGCGGCGCTCTCAGCCCGCCAAGCTGAGAAAA
>JAUWHT010000085.1 GCA_030605745.1 Pirellulales bacterium
GTGGAGTCGCAGGGGCAATCCGGCAGCGGCGCGCACACCGGTCCCGTGGTTGAGCATTGCGAACCGGACGTGGCGGGGGACATTAGGCTGGTGGGAGGCTTTTTGGGCCGGAAGCCCAACGGAGGGAAAACTGCACTCTACGCATTGCCGCCGGCTCCGGCGACATCAGCTTTGCTCACTGCCTTGTCCCCGGCAGCAAGCTCGTTGCGGCGGATCGCATCGAACACTTCGCGCCGGTGGACCGGCACTTCCTTTGGGGCCTCAACCCCCAAACGGACCTTGTCCCCTCTGATGTCCACGACCACGATTGTAATGTCATCGTTGATGACAATACTCTCGTTCTTCTTGCGGGATAACACTAACATGGTTCGTTCCTTCGCTTTCTTGCCGGGACCCCCTATTGTGGGTGCCCATCAGGAGGCCTCAGCATAGGTGCGCATACGCACCCTATCAATGTAAGATACGACTCGTTTCTTGCAAAGTCAAGCAAATCCGGCGCCGGAACGGCGGCCTCTGCGTGATTTCTCTTGGGCTTTGTGGCAAAATCAGTGTGGGCCATTTGAGTTCCGCGACCGGCGGGGGTTGTCCCGGTCCGGCACCAATTACCGGACGAACACGCAAGTCGTTACTATGAAACACGTTACGAACATCTACTTCGATACCCATGTCCACCTCGACCAGGAGGAGTTCGACACCGACCGCGATGCCGTGCTCGACCGTGCTCGCCAGGCCGGGGTCGAGACGGTCCTGTGCGTAGGCATCACAACGGCTTCGAGCCGCGCGACACTACGGCTGGCCGAGACCCATCCACAGGTCTGCGCCGCGGCAGGAATCCAACCGAACTATTGCGCCCAGGCGGCCGAAGGCGATTGGGACCTGATCGTGGCAATAGCCGACCATCCTCGGGTTGTAGCCCTGGGCGAAACGGGCCTCGACCGCCACTGGGACTTCGCGCCGTTTGCGGTGCAACAAGACTACTTCGACCGCCATCTCCGCCTGGCCCAGCAGCGTGACTTGCCGGTGGTGGTCCACTGCCGCGACGCGGAAGCCGACTTGATGCCGATGCTCCGCGAGGCTTTCCGCCGGGGCCCGCTGCGAGGCGTGTTGCACTCCTTCAGCGGCGACGCGGCGACGGCCGCCGAGTGTCTCGAACTGGGGCTTCACGTCAGTTTTGCCGGGCAGGTCACCTATCGCAACAAGAAGTTCGACGCCCTGCGTGCCGTTGTGGTCACCATTCCGGAGGATCGGATCCTGATTGAAACCGACAGTCCCTACCTTATGCCGCATCCGCTCCGCGGCAAGCAAAAGCGCAACGAGCCGGCCAACGTCGTGCTCGTAGCTGAGTGCCTGGCGAAGCTGCGCGGCATGGGCCTAGAAAAGTTCGCCACGCAAACCACGGCCAACGCACGGCGGCTGTTCGGGCTAATACTACAATGCTAGCTTCAACTGATCTACCGTTTAGCCGCCGGGCTTGCCCGGCGCGTTGGTGGGTGTCAATACGCTCGAACGCAGACGCGCCGGGCAAGCCCGGCGGCTAAACGACTATCGGAAACGTCAATGACTTCACAACCCTTTGGAAGGCGCGACCAGCGGTCGCGGCTTTATGCGACGAACTCGGGTGCGACCAACTCGGGGATGATGCCGGCGGCGTGGCCGCGGGCAAGTAGCTCGGTGACGGCATCGCGACCGCGGCGGCCGAAATCGAGCGTCCAATCGTTGACGTACATCTCGATGAACCGATCGGCCTTGGCACGATCCAGGCCGTGCGCGAAGCCCAGTGCGTAGCTCAACGCCTCTTCGCGGTGTTGTAGGCCGTATTGAATACTCTGAAGCAGCAGCCGGTGCACGTCGTGGATGGTCTTGGCCCCCAGGTCCTTGCGAATTGCGTTGGCTCCCAGCGGCAGCGGCAAGCCCGTCTGGTCGAACCACCACCGGCCCGTGTCGAGGATTAGTTCGAGGTTCTGCTGGTGGTAGGTGAGTTGGCCTTCGTGGATCACCAGGCCGGCGTCGATCGGCTGGCGTTGGTAGACGCCGGCGGCCACTACGTCGAGGATCTGGTCGAACGGCACGACAACCTGCTCGAAGTCGACGCCCAAGCACATTCTCAGGACTAGATAAGCGGTGGTCAACGTGCCGGGCACAGCGATGGTGCCCTGAGCCAATTCCTCGGTCGACTTTTTCGATCGGGCGACGAGCATCGGCCCGTATTGATCACCCATGCTGGCCCCGCAGGTGCACAGCATGTAACGATCCTTCAGGTGGGCGTAGGCATGGACGCTGATGGCCGTAAGTTCCAACTCGCCGGAGAACGCCCGGCGGTTGAGCGTCTCGATGTCTGCCAACTCATGTTCGAAGCGGTAACTGCCCGTGGTGATTTTCTCCCCGGCCAGGGCATAGAACATGAAGGCATCGTCCGGATCGGGGCTATGGCCGACGCGGATAAGGAGCCGGGAATCGTTCACGGATTCCCTCTGTGAAGTTGGCCCGCCGGGCGATTCTCCCGCTGGATCGCTTCGAAGACCTCGCGACGATGGACGGGGATCTCCGCGGGCGCATCGATTCCCACGCGGACCTTGTCCCCACGGATGTCGACGATCGTCACCACGACGTTGTCGCCGATAATGATGCTTTCATCGCGTTGGCGGGACAGAACGAGCATCCATATAACCCTACGTCTGCACAGGAATCTCGGAAGCGCACATAGAATATATCGGTTTGGGCAACTATGGTGGACCAGGAAAAATGCCCAGCATAGTGGAAAGTGGAAAGCGGAAAGCTGAAAGCTGAAAGCTGAAAGCGGGTTGTCTTCTATTGCCTATCCGTTACCGCCTTCCCATTTCCGCTTTCGGCTTTTGGCGAGGTGGTCACCAGCACGTAGTCGCCAAGATATTTCCGGGCGACGCCGACCACCTCATCAAGCGTGACGGCTCTGATCCGCGCGTCGAACGTCTTGTCGTAGGCGTAGCCCAGGCCGTAGAGGTCGTCCAGGGCGGCCTGTCGGGCCTGATCGGCGATGGTGGTTCCTTCTTGGGCGTGCAGGGCGATGACCATCTCGACGGCGGTGCAGAATTCCTCCTCGGTGATCTTGCCGGCTTTCGCCCGGGCAACGTTCTTTTGGATTCGGCCGACCACTTCATCAATCCTCTCGGGCTGGGTCTGGGACAGGATGGCAAGATAGCCCGGGGCCGGACCAGTGATCTGGAACGCGTGGATGAAGTAAACCAACCCTTCGCCGCGCAGCTCGTTGTGCAACCACCCGCCGGGGAAGCCGTAGCCGGACATGATCGCGTCGAGCACGGTCAACGCGGCGTGGTCCTTCGAGTTGCGGATGCTGGCGGTCGGATAGCCCAGCAGGACCATGCCGGTCTGCTTGCGGGTCTGCTTGTGGCGGACGATGTTCTGCGGTATCGCGTTGGGGCGGTTGAACTCGATCGACTGGAAGTTGGGATCCGGCTTCAGTTGGCCGAAATGCTGCTTTACCAGCGCAAGCGCATCGTCCGGATCGATGTCGCCGAAGACGGTCACGACCATGTTGCCCGGTATGAAGTACTTCGCGTGGTAGGCTCTGAGGTCTTCAGCCGTGAGCCGTGTTACCGAGTCGGTCTTGCCGCCTTGCAGCAGGTGATAGGGCGAGGTTTCCGGCAGACTGTCGTAGAAGACCTCGAATATCTCCGCGTGGGGATCGTCAGCCCGCCGGGCGATCGCGCCCAGGGCCAGTTTTTGCACCTTTTTGAATTGGTCGTTGGGGAAGGTAGACTGCGTAAAGCATTCGGCGAACATGGCGACCGCCTGAGGAAAGTCCTCACACAGCGTGGTCGCACTGCCAAAGACCGTGTTCCGCCCGGCACCCATCGATAGCTTTCCGCCGATCGAGTCGAAGTATTGGGCGATCTGCTGGGCCGAATGCCGAGCAGTTCCCTTGTCGAGCATGGCGCCGACCAGTGCCGAGCGTCCGGCCGTCGCTTCGGTATCCACCAGGCAGCCGCCCAGCACGTAGGCCTGGATGTTGACCATCGGCAGGCCGGCATGGCGCTTGATCAGCACGCGCAGCCCGTTGGGCAGCCGCACCGCGCGGATCTCGCTTTCGCCGCTGGTGACGTCCTGGCCGGCCCAAGTGGGTGCTCCACCGAGCGGGCAAATGACCACGCGGTTGAGTCGGCTTGGCACGAAGTACCGCCGGGCCACGTCGTGAATCTGCTCGGCGGTAACCTTCTGGATGTTCTTGACGTAGTTTTTGTCGAACAGCGGGTCGCCGGCCGAAAGGAAGTTGCGTCCCAGGCTTTCGGCCGCATCTTGCACCGTCTGCTGGCCGAAGACCAATTCGGCCGCCTTCTGCTTCTTGGCCTTGGCCAGCTCGGCCGGGCCGACCAGTTCGTCGCGCAGCCGGTAGACCTCGCGGAGAATCTCGTCGCAGGCCTGCTGCCAGTGGTCGGGCTGGGCGCTGGCCATCACCGCGAAAAAGCCCTTGACAAAATGGGGCGTGTAGCTGGCCGAGTTGACCGAGAGCACCACTTGCTCGTCGTACTTCAGCCGCCGCACCAGCCGCGAGCTTTCCCCTTCGGCCAGGATGTACGCGGCCACGTCCAGTGCGTACAGGTCCGGGTGCGAGGGCTTAACCGTAGGCCAGGCCAGCACCAGGTCGTAGGTTGTACCGTCCATCTCGCGGATCGCTTCGCGGGGCGTAAGCTGCTCTGGCTCGTCGGGCAGCGCGACGAATGTTTCACGACCCCGCGAGGTCCCGGTCCATTGCCGGGCGACTTCGTCGAGCACCTTCTGGGTGTCCACGTCGCCCACCACCACGAAGATCTGGTTGTTGGGCACGTATCGCTGGCGATAGAAATCGATGATCGTCTGGTTCGTCGTGCGATTGAGCACTTCGAGGTAACCGATTACCGGATGGCAGACCGGATGCTGGGTGTAGAGGGTCTTTTTCAGCAGTTTCCACTGTACCCGCCGCCGGTTGACTTCGCCGTCGGCCAACTCACGTCGTATCACTTTCAACTCGCGCTCGAATTCGGCCGGTTCGAACGCGATGTTCTGCATGGCGTCGGCCAGCAGGTCGATGGCAGTCATCACCTGCGAAGCCGGACAGTCAACGTAGTAGGCCGTTAGGTGCGTCGAGGTGTAGGCATTGGTTGCCCCGCCGAAGGTGTCAATGATTTTTTCGATCTCCTTCTCGGTACGTTTGTCGGTAGTTCCGCCGGAGACGACGTGTTCGAGCACGTGGCTCAGCCCGGCGCCCAAATTGCGGCCTTCGAATGCGCTGCCGGTGTTCTTCACGTAACAACGGACCGTAGCCACCGGGGCCACGTGGTTCTCCTGAACGATCACCGTCAGGCCGTTGGAGAGCGTGGCCAAGGTGACCCGATCGGCCAGGTGCCGAATACTAGTGTACTGGGGTGCCGCCATCGCCGGCGTCAAGTGCACCAGAAAAATGAACGCTAGACACCAGGGTATGCTTTTTTTCATGGATTTGATCCTTTCGCAAATCGTAACCGTTCACGAGGCCACGGAGAAGACCAGGAGATTGCAAATTGCAAATTGCCAATTGAGAATTGCAAATTGGCTGGTGGAAGATGATGATTTTGCAATTTGCAATGGTCAATTTGCAATTTGCAATCTTGACTGGGC
>JAUWHT010000185.1 GCA_030605745.1 Pirellulales bacterium
GCCACCCCAACAGAGTCACTTCGCTCGAACACAAACGCGCCGGGCAAGCCCGGCGGCTAAACGACTATTCGATCAGTTAGCCCCGATACGCTCGCAACTCGGCCAATACCGCGGCCATGTCGTCCGGCATTGGGGCCGTGACCTCCAGCGGCTTGGCCGTCGCCGGGTGAGTGAACTTCAGCCGCTTTGCGTGCAGTGCTTGACGCTCCAGCAACACCAGCCCGTCGTCCGGATCGCGGCGTATCTCGCTGCGGGTGATCCGCCGCCGACCGCCGTATTGCCGATCGCACAACACGGGACAGCCAATGTGGTTTAGATGCACGCGAAGCTGGTGTGTGCGGCCCGTCTTCGGCAGCAAGCTCAGGGCCGCAAAACCGTCAAAGCGCTCCAGCACCTCGTAGAACGTCTCTGCCGCACGGCCGATCCCCTCCTCTCGCCGGATGGCCATCTTCTCTCGCTGCTGCGGATGAACCCCAACCGGGCGGTCGATAAAATCGCGATCGCGGTCCGGGCAACCGGCCACCAGAGCGAAATACTCCTTCTCGATTGAACGGGTGGCGAATTGCCGGGCCAGCTTGGCGTGCGCCTGGTCGTGCCGGGCAACCAAAATCACACCGCTGGTATCGCGGTCCAGCCGGTGCACGATCCCCGGCCTGCTCGGGCCGCCGGCAGCGCTTAGCCCCGGACCGAAATGGTACTGCAATGCGGCCGCCAGTGTGCCCGACCAATGCCCTCGGGCCGGATGCACCACCATCCCCGGCGGCTTGTTGACCACCACCAGGTACTCGTCCTGATAGAGGACATCCAGCGGGATGTTTTCAGGTTTTGGGGCCTCGCGGGGGACATCCGGCAGCAGGACGCTGAGCCGCTGGCCGGCCTTTAGCCGATAGGCCGGTTTGCCGCCGCGGCCGTCCACCTTGACCCCGCTGGCAGTGATCGCCCGGCGAAGATGCACCCGGCTGTAGTCGGTGAAGTGCCGCGCCAGGAACACATCCAGCCGCTGGCCCGACTCCGAGGTATCGACCACCAACTCAAGCGGGGCGGAGGAAAGCGGAAAGCCGGGCGAAAGCGGAAAGCAGAAAGCGGAAAGCGGAGAGTCGGAATCAGCCATCCTTTTCCATTTCTCCGCTTTCTGCTTTTCCCCTTTCCCCTTTCCGCTTTCCGCTTTCTGGCACGTCTTGTGGCCGGTCATCTTCGACGCCCTTCTCTTCCAGGTCCATCAGCTTCGGCGTGAACAGCGGCCCGTCCCCCTCCGGCAGGCTGTCGAGGCTGAAGGGCAGCCGGTCGCCCGGGGTGCCCGGCTCGTCGGCGTAGTCCGGTTTCGGGTCGAACTTGGCAAACCGATCGTACATCTGCTTGGTGGCCGGTCTGCCCAGGTCTTCCAGCCGCCGCTTGGCCTGTGCGGCGTATGCCCCGTTGGGCCAGTCGCGGTCCACGTCCTGGTAGCACTTTATCGCCGCGTCCAACTCGCCGAGCGCCTCTCGGGCGCGTGCCAGTCCGAAGGTAGCCCGCTCGCGGAGCATCGAGTTGCGGCTCTGCTGGCGGACCCGCATGTAGTGATCCACCGCGTGGCGCAGTTCCTGGTTTGCGCCAGCCTTGTTGACGAAAAGCTGGTCGCATCCGAAAGCCAGGCGCAAGTCGCCCACAACGACACCGGCCCAGTGGGCCAGGGTGGTATCCGGGTACTTCTCGATGATGTCGTCGAAGTCGGCAGGGTTCAATCTCCCGTCGGAGACGGCCTGGTAGAACTCGTCCCAGCCCTGGGCCGTCTTACCCGCCGCCTGCCGGGTGTATATCGTGTAACCCACCGTTACCACGACCACCAGCAGCACGAGCCCCAGGATCACGTTCTGGTACGGTTTGACGGCCTCGATCTTCGCAGCCAGCCAATCGGCCAGTTCGTTCTGTTCCAGTTGGTGACGGCGCTCACTTTTCATCTTCGCGGCCCTTGCAGAGGAATGAAGTATAAGCTACACGGCCGAACCGCGTCAAGGGTTCATCACTTTGGGGTCAGGGTTCGTGAGATGACTTTGCAGCTACCGGAGCCGATCCGCCCGGCGCCGTGGGCGTCCACCCGGATGCGGAAAGTGCTGATCGAGTCAGGCAGGTCGAACGAGATATGCGCCTTGCCGTCTTCACCGGCCAAAAGCATCGGATGCCAGAAGGATGTTTCGGTTTTGGGAAGTTTCTGTTCTTCGTGCAACTCTTTGTAGGGCCCGGCCGCCTCGGTGACTTCGGGCGGAGCCATGTGGAAGGGGAGAAACGGAACGGCCGCGTCGCCGCCCGACTTCAGCCGGTCGGGGTCCATCAGTATCATGCCGATGACCAGACAGCAGGTGGTCACTCCCACCGCCGGCACCCAGAGCTGAACACCAGAGACCACCTTTAGCAGACCCAGCATGGCCACCAACAGCACGAGTCCCAGCCCGGCGAAGAAGCTGACGGTCGTCAGCGTGCTGAGCACCTTGGTCCGGTCGGCCCGGTACTCGGCCAGGCTGGTCTCGTACTTCGCCCGGAGTTCGCCCAGGTTATCGAACATGGCGGGCGGATTCCCGACGAACCGCCGCCGGCCCTGGGTTCCCAACAGCAGGTCCAGCGCTACGGCCGCTTCCGGATCGTCGGAGAGGTAAAAGTCGGCGTCTTCGAGGTCCTCGGGGTTTTCGACCTCGGTGCCGAGCAGAAAGTGGGTGGGCATTGAAGGGGTATCGTCGTCAGCCAGGCTCAACAGTGCGTCGTCCACCACCGCCACGCCCAGGGCGGCCGGCACCGGCCGGGCCTTCTCGTCGGTCACGACCAGCGAGATGCTGACCGTTTCGCCGGGCGAGTAGTGCTCATGGTGCTCGGCCGCCCGGACGGAAAGCTTCCGTCCCATCCGCCGGTAGACGAGCCGTTCGGCGGTCGGCTTAGGTGGATTGACGCTGTAGTCGTACACGGTCAGTCGGATCACTCCGCCCACCTCTTCGGCCAGCGGGATGACTACCGGATTGGCTCCGTTGTCTTCGACCTTGGTGACCAGCGCCTGCTGGCCGACCGACACGCCGCGACAGGTGGCCGAGACGACCACCGGCATGTCGGCTTCCGCCGCTCGCAGGTTGAACTCCAGCGGTGCATCCGCGTCGAACACTCCGGTACCGGTACTGAACACCACCTTCTGCTCGGCGGAGACTTTGGGTAGTTTTGGTTGCCCGGTGACGTCGGCGGGGCTGGTGATTTTCAGGTGGTATCGGCGCTGGGCCCGGGGCGTGAAGCTGAACGTTCCCATCCCCTTGTGGATCGTCTCGGCGCTGGTGATGTCGTTCCCGCTGCCGTCTACGACGGTCCCCTTGATATGGACCGGTTCGCCCAGCGGATCGCGGGCGACGAAGTAGACCCGGTTTTCAAGGCCGCCGACCAACTCGCCGCTTTCGGGATAAAAGCTCACCTCGACCTTGCCCGGATTGATGGGAATTGTCTTGGCTGTCGTTTCCTGGGTGCTGCGCTCGATTTCCTCGGGCAGGCGGACGAAGAACGACCGCTTTTCCTCAGAGAACGCCTCGTCCGGGCTTCGAGCTACCAGGACGTACTGTCCGCCGGCCAGTTCATCGGGAATCTTGAACGCCCCGCTGCCCACGCCCCGCTGCGTGATGCCTTCCAACTGCGAATCGGGCACCGCCGCGCCGCTTGGGTCGAGTATCTCGAAGTGGACCGGCAACTCTCGGTTGGCTGCCAGGCCGAACCGCGAAAGCGCCAGCGAACGGTAATAGATCGTCTCGCCAGGCCGATAAAGCGGCTTGTCCAACGAAAGCTGCGCGATGTAACGTACCGGTTCAACCGACAGCCGGGTCTCGATGCGTTGCTGCTTGCCGTCGTGCTTCGCCACGACCTTCAACACCACGGTTTCGGGCAGGTCCATGTCGGCCGGGATCGTTACCCGCAGACGGCCCTGTTCGTCGGTCATCTCCGTGTGCCCCAGCAGCCGCGTTTCGTCGGGCGTGAACAGCGCGAATTGCACCTCGGCCGGCATGGGATCGCCGGTGATCGCCGTGGTGCTGACGGTGTACACCGTGGGAACCCCCGCTTGCAGACTGGCCGGGCCGGTCACCTGCAACCGTACATGCTCCGCGGCGAGTTCTCTGAGTTGCTCGCGATGATAGAAGTACCCGCCCAGCGAAACCATCAGCAACACGGCGGCCGCCAGGCCGACCGCCCAGTTGGCGCTCCGGGCCTGCAGTCTGGAAGGATCGTGTAATGTGCTCATCGTAATGATCTCATAAAGCCGCGACCGTTGGTCGCGCCTTTCACACAATTTTATTCACGGCGCGACCAGCGGTCGCGGCTTTATGACTTACAGGATGAACTTGCTGAGGTCCTCGTCCTTTGTCACTTCGGCCAGCTTTTCCTCGACATAGGCCGCGTTGATCTCTACGCGGCCCATCTTCATCTCGGGGGCCTCGAAGCTCAGCTCCTCGAGCATCCGTTCCATGATTGTGTACAGCCGCCTGGCGCCGATGTTCTGCGCCGTTTGGTTCACCCGGTAGGCGAAATCGGCCAACGCCTCGACGGCGCCGTCCTTGAAGACCAGTGCCACGCCTTCGGTCTCCAGCAGCGCGCGGTACTGCTTAGTCAATGCGCCGGTCGGCTCGGTCAGGATCCGTACGAAGTCCTCCTTTGTGAGGTCGTTCAGCTCGACCCGGATCGGGAAGCGGCCCTGCAATTCGGGCATCAGGTCACTCGGCTTGGCGCGATGAAACGCGCCTGCAGCAATGAACAAGATATGGTCGGTCTTGACGAACCCGTAGCGGGTTTGCACCGTCGTGCCTTCGACAATCGGCAGCAGGTCGCGCTGTACACCTTGACGCGAAACATCGGCGCCGTGCGCGTGCTCGCTGGCTACCACCTTGTCCATCTCGTCGACGAAGATGATCCCAACGTTCTCGGCCAACTCGATCGCGGCGGCTTGCACCTTCTCCTGGCTGATCAGCGCGTCGCATTCCTGCTCGAAGAGGACCTCCCGGGCCTCGGCCACGCTCATTTCGCGCCGGGCGCTGCTCCGCGGCAAGATCTTCTCGAACATACCCTGCAAATCTACGTCCATCTGCTCCAGGCCGATCCCGGTGAACATCATCGGCACGGCCTTCTGCTCAACCTGCAATTCGACCCGCCGCTGGTCCATCTCGCCGGAGGCGACCATCGCCCGCATCTTTTCCCGGGTCCGCTGGTACCGCTCGGGTGAATCGGGGCTTTCCGGCAGGGCGTCGAAGGCCGGCGGGGCCGGAACCAGCAACTCGACCAGCCGCTCTTCAGCATGGCGGCGGGCCTCCTCTTCCACACCGGCACGCTCCTGCCGGCGCACCAGCCCGATCGCGTTCTCTACCAACTCGCGGACCATGCTCTCCACGTCGCGGCCGTAGTAGCCGACCTCGGTGTACTTGCTGGCCTCGACCTTGATGAATGGGGCCCCGGTCAGCTT
Source organism: Pirellulales bacterium (assembly GCA_030605745.1). Lineage (GTDB taxonomy): Bacteria > Planctomycetota > Planctomycetia > Pirellulales > Thermoguttaceae > JAUWHT01. The sequence continues at coordinate 5,450 of JAUWHT010000185.1, forward strand.
GGCCAGCCGCCGGGCAATCTCGGTCTTGCCAACTCCGGTCGGGCCGATCATCAGAATGTTCTTCGGCGCCACCTCTTGCCGCATCTCCTCGCCAAGCTGCTGGCGGCGCCAGCGGTTACGTATGGCAATCGCCACCGCCCGCTTCGCGTCGTCCTGACCGATTATGTGACGATCCAGCTCGGTAACAATCTGCCTGGGGGTCAAGTCTCGCACGCCAGCTCCTCTATCGTGATGTTTGTGTTCGTATGAACATCGATGCCCGCCGCAATCTCCAGCGCCGCCCGAACGATCTCCGCAGCGCGCAGATCGGAGTGGGCCACCAGCGCCCGGGCGGCGGCCACCGCGTAGTTGCCGCCGGAGCCGATCCCCAACACACCGTCGGTCGGCTGGATCACGTCGCCGTTGCCGGTCACCAGCAGCGTATGCTGCGCGTCGACCACCGCCAGCAGGGCTTCCAACCGCCGCAACACTCGGTCGGTCCGCCACTCCTTGGCCAGTTCGGTCGCCGCACGCGGAACATTCGACGGGTAGTCCTTCAACTTGGCCTCGAACCGCTCCAAAAGCGCGAACGCATCGGCGCTGGCGCCGGCAAAACCCGTCATCACCCGCTCCTCCATCAGACGGCGAATCTTCACCGAATCGGCCTTCATGATCGAATCGCCGATGCTCACCTGTCCGTCGCCGCCCATCGCAACGACGCCTTTGTGACGGACCGTCAGAATGGTCGTCGAGTGTGTTTTCATCGCGCCCTCGCATCCTGGTCCGGGTTCAGTCCAATCCAAGCAACCAATATGGCGCAAAACGGGTTTAAGCACCAGGGCCGGGATGCCCGGGCTGATCGGGTGGCAGTTAAACTGTCACCCAAACAGTTAGTTTAGCCGCCGGGCTTGCCCGGCGCGTTGGTGTTCGAGGCCACCAGACAACGCGCCGGGCAAGCCCGGCGGCTAAACTGCCCGCGCATACTGCCACTGAGGGGTGTGTGCGCAACCTGTTGTGTTGCAATGTGTTACGTCGCGAAGCGCGACATATATGAATAATCGGGCTGGGGGAGGGCTTTCAAAGTGACTGGCCGTTTGCAACGACGAGGAAATGTGGGTAAAATAGTAGCTGTATGTTAATGGTTTTTGCTTCCCCTTTTTTGGAACTGGAGGATATTCAAATGGGACGACGAGTGGGAGTAATGTTGGCCGTCTTGGTTGCAATGCTGTTCGTCGCGACCGACTCGGTCTGGGCCTGCAAGTGCCTGGACAACCTGTATCGCCACTGCCGTGTCCGCCGGTGCTGCGCGTGTTACTACTGCGTGCCATGCTACTACGTGCCCTCCTGCTATGTGGCAGCGCCGAGTTGCTGCGAGCCGGCCGTCTGTGCGCCCGTGGTATGCGCGCCGGCCGCGGCCGCCGAGCCGGGTGACGAAGCCACGCAACCGCTGGAAGCCCCAACGGAAGCCCCGTTGGAGGCACCGCCCGAAGCGCCGCCTGAAGAGCCGGCTGTGGAAGCACCGGCCCCAGAACCGGTCGTGGAACCACCGGCCCCAGAACCGGCCGTGGAACCACCGGCCCCAGAACCAGCCGTGCAACCGCCAGCCGAAGAACCGGCAGAGGAACCATTCGGGGTACCACCTGCCGCAGAACCGGCACCTGAACCAGCCGACGAGCCGGCGCCCGAACCGGCGTCCGAACCGGCACCAGAGCCGGCGCCTGCGCCCGATGAGGACGATCCGTTCGCCGGCAACAACGACACTGGCGGATTGCGGTTGTGGACCGATGTCACGGGCAAGTACAAGCTGGAGGCCAGATTCGTCGGCCTGCTGGATGGCGGCAGCACGGTTCGGCTGCAAAAGGCCAACGGCCGCTTCGTGCGGATCGTCGAGCACAAGCTGTCCCTGGCGGACCGGCTGGTCGTCCGGCGGTACGTCGAGTCGCTGGCCACAAGCTGGTAGACCGGTCACGTAAATCGGGATGTCGCGAAAGCGTGTTTCGCCGAGTGTAGCGGCCGGGCTTGCCCGGCGCGTTGGCTTGCGGTATCCTGCTCGGCATGAGCGAGAACCATTGCCTTTCGCGCAGTCCGGAGTTGATGTCCGCCGGCGATACGGCACTGTTGGTGGTCGACGTGCAGGAGCGGCTGATCGGTGCGATCAGCGACCACCGGCGGGTAGTATGGAACGTTGGGCGGCTGATCGACGGGGCGGTGATTCTGGGCCTGCCGGTGACCGCCACCGAGCAGTACCCCAAGGGCCTGGGCCCCACCGTACCCGAACTGGCCCGGCGGCTCGGCAAAATCCCCTCAAAGTTGATCTTCAGTTGTGGCGGCTGCCCGGAAATCTTCGAGGAACTGCAAAGCCGTGGCATCCACAAGCTGTTGGTCTGCGGGATCGAGGCACACGTGTGCGTCCAGCAGACGGTGTTGGACCTGTTGGCCGGCGGATGGCGGGTGTACGTGGCGGTGGACGCGGTCGGGTCGCGGTTTGAGATCGATGACCGCACGGCGCTAAGTTCAAGTTTTGCACATTTTCGGGCTCGAAATGTAGCTGAAATGGTATCGGCCTCCAGGCCAATTTGGGATAGCATGTGATTCAACCGTCACAAAACATTCCCGCAGGCAAGGAGGCCGACCCATGCAGCTTACTA
>JAUWHT010000290.1 GCA_030605745.1 Pirellulales bacterium
CAGAAAACGTGTAGGGTGGGTGCTTGCACCCACGCGAAGGTTGCGGTTTTTCCGCGTGGGTGCAAGCACCCACCCTACAGATCGGCGCTGTCCATCCGTTTTCTGACAAAGCCTAGTATTTTCAATGGTATTGTTGAAAACACTTTGATGTCTGACGCAAGCTACCAAAACTCCAATCAAAGCCGTTTCTCCGTGTCCTCCGTGCCTCCGTGGTGAATTTCCTGGTGAGAAATTCGGGTTAAAGTCTTACGGTGAGACTTCTGCGCATTTCGCGCGCATGTTTCTAGGCTGTTAGGGTACTAGGCTACTAGGCTATGCTATTAGGGGCGTTAACTCGGTATCCCTAACAGCCTAAACCCCTAACAGCCTAATCCCCTATTCGTTTGGTTGCGGCCGCAGGCCGCGTTATGATTTATGAAACGCTCCCCACACAAATTGCTGTAGTAGCCGGGACTGGGCGCGTCGCGGGAATGCACCCGCGGGGCGTTGCCCCCGGCTATTGCAACTACAAGAATCACGCGAAAACTTCATTCCAGCGAACCTGTCCCGCTTTGTGCGAAATCCGGCAGGTTTCCGGCTGCATCAAACGGCAACGCACGGGGTTGGGTTAGGATTTCCAGGTCGGCGCGGCGGCAGGCTTCGTCGAGGTAGGCGGTTGAGCATTCGACCTCGGCCAGCTTGAGCGTGTTGGCGATCCAGAGCAGCTTGGCGTCTGCCGGTTCGGTCAGACCGATGGTGTCCAGGGCCGTTTCGAGCATCTGGCGATCGGTCGGGTAGTCCAGCGGGGGCATTGCGGCCTGAACGTGGCCGGAGACTACTGCGTTCAGCCGGGTGGCCTCGAAGTCGGTCTCGCTGAGCAGTTGCGACTTGCAGAACTCGGCCAGTCCCAAGCCGATTGCGTTGCCGTGGGTCTGCTTGGTCAGGCCCCGCAGGGCGATCCGCTTTACCTTGGGGAACTCGCCCTCGACCGCCCGGTGATCGTTGAATTTCCGGCCCACTACGTTCGTGTCTAACCCGACGCCGCTGAGGTCCTTGCCGATCTTGTCGATCAGCAGCAGGTCGACGTAGCGGAACGGCAGCCGGGGCATCCACTTCCGGGCGAGCAGCAACAGTTCTTTTTCGCGCGACTGGAATTCTTCCGGCGCGAGGGCATCGATTCGGGCGGTCTGGTCGTAGCCGTTCTCGACGATTGCCACGCCGGCCAGGATGCGGCACTTTTCGAGCACCTCGCCGGCCACGCTGCGAATGATCCGCTCGAAGCTGTAGTCCTCGATTGCCCGGGTGATCAGGTGTATGTTGGCGATTCCGCGGCTGCCGGCAGTAATCGCCACGCTCTGGCCCGGCCGGACCTTCCCGGCCAAGCTAAGCCGCGCAAGCCGGGCGTGAACCTCACCAGGCACATCGTCCAGCCGCGGACCCTCGAAGATTTGTCGCAGGCGAAAGATTTTCGGCCAAGCTGGCGCCATGAGAACCTCTTTACGACGAACGCAACACCCCATTCTAGCGGGTCGGATCGGAATCATCCAGAATCATCCATTGGCCTGTTCACTTGTCCACTTGCGCCGCCCAAGTCGATCTGGTGCTGGTCCTTCTTTGCGATTAGAATTTGTCGCCTGAGAGGATAACGTTTCGTTGCTTCACACGGCGTGCAAGCACGCCGGCTAAACAAGAGAAAAACCTTTTAGCGATCCCCGGGACATGCAGGAAACGCCGACCGACAGACCGGTGCGGAAGCGGCGATGGTGGTGGCTTCCGATCTTAGTACTGGTGCTGGCAGCCACCGTCTGGCTGCTGCCGGGGCTGGTCGCACACACCCGCTTGCTGCGATGGGTTCTGGACTACACGGCCGCAGACCTGAAAGGAGCGGTTGCCGTCAAGTCGGCCTCGCTGGGCTGGTTCTCGCCGGTCGTTGTCCAGGGCATCGAACTGCGCGACGCCCAAGACCAGGTTGTGCTCCAGGCTGCCGGGTTGAAAAGCAGCAAACCGCTGGCCGCGATACTGTTGAACCTGTCGATGCTGGGCGAATTCCAAGTCGAGCGGCCACGGTTGATGGTCCTGTTGCGCAAGGACGGCAGCAATGTTGAGGACGTGCTGGCAAGCTACCTTGCACCCGGCCGAAAGTCGTCTTTCAGCGGTATTGGCTTCACGCTGAAGATCGTCGACGGCAGCGTCTCGGTAACCGACGAGAACAGCCGGCAGACCTGGCAGATCGAAAAACTCCAGCTTGCCTTGAGCATGTCGGCCGATGCAGCCGGGCCGACGACGCTCGAGATGTCTGCCGTCATCACCGACCCGCAGCATCCGGGCCGGTTCACCGCCCGGCTGTCAATGCGGCAGCCCGATGTCCGGGAACAACCGTCAAACAACAATGGCGAACTGACAATCGAGGCGGATGCCGTCCCGCTGGCGATGTTCGAATCGCTGATCGGGCGGTTTGCGCCGCAAACGCAACTTGAAGGGCGGCTTTCCTCGCGTATTCGCACCAAGTGGGGCGGCGAGACATCGGTTCACGCCGATCTGACTGCCAACCAGTTCGTCCTGGCCACGCCGGCACTGGGAACCGACCAGGTGCGACTCGACCAACTCCACGCGACCTGTCAAATCACCCAGCAGGCCGACCGAGTTCAGATCAAGCAGTCGTCGCTGGATTGCGACCTGGGAAACGTCTCGGCTGCCGGCAGCTTGGAACTCGGCGAAACATGGTCCGAAAACCTGCCGGCCTGGGTGGTGAAACAAACGTGCGAGATCACCGGCCGGGTGGACCTCGCGCGGCTGGCCGATATGCTGCCCACCACACTCCGCATCCGAAGGGAGACGCAAGTCACGTCCGGACAGGTGCAGCTTGCGCTTATCAGCCGGTCGGAGTCGCAAGGGATGGTCTGGCAGGGACGGATCGAGACCAGCGACTTGGCGGCCGTTCATCGGGACCGAAAGCTGGCCTGGGAAAGGCCGATCCTGATCACGCTGGCCGCTCGCGATACCGAGAAGGGACCGGTGATCGAGAACCTCAAGTGCGAGTCGGACTTCTTGAAGCTCCACGCGGCCGGAACGCCCGGGAACTTCGCTGCCTCGGCCAGTTTCAGCCTGAGACAGTTGGCCAATCAGTTGGGCCAGTTTGTCGATCTGGGCGTGTTGGGGCTGGGCGGTGACGGTTGGGCGCAGTTCAATTGGGAGCGCGGCGACGGGCAGAATTTCGAGGCCGACCTCGAACTCCAACTCCGCGACTTCCAACTGGCCATGCCTGACCAGCAGCCCTGGACCGAAGAGAACCTGCTGTTGGTCCTCTCGGCCGGCGGACAGACGGACTTCGGCGCCGATACCCGACTGCAAAGCGCCACTTTGCAGATCAAAGCCGGGGAGGACCGCATCGACGTTAGGCTCACGCAGCCTGTGCTCGACTTCCGCCGTGGCGGGACCTGGCCCGTGAAAATGCAAATGCACGGAAAACTCGAACACTGGCCTCGACGCATCGCAACCTGGGTGGACATGAGCGATTGCAAACTGGCCGGGGACTACCAACTGACCGCGGAAGCCACCGGCTCGATCGACCGGCTCGACGTCCGCCAGGCCAGCCTCGCCATCCAGCAGTTCCAACTGCAAACCTCTCGGCTGAAACTCAACGAGCCGAGCGTTCATCTGGCCGCTCGCGGCCAGTACGAGCGCCGGACTGGAATGCTGCGGATTGAACACTTGGAAGTCGCCTCTGCTGCGATCAGCGGCAAGGCGGCCGGTAAGATCACTCGGACCGACGATCAAACCAACGTGCAGCTTGACGGCGAGGTGAGTTGGCAGCGGACCGATCTGTACGGCTTCCAGGTGGACCCCGGCCAGTTGAAAGCGACCCTGGCCGACGGCATACTTCAAGCGGAGCCGATGGATCTTTCCGTCGGCCGAGGGCGCCTGCTGCTTGCGCCGCGGGTGCGGGTTGCACCGGAACCAATGGAGTTCAGCCTGCCGCCGGGACCGCTTGCCCGGCAAGTGCAAATATCGCCACAGATGTGCGCCTCGGTGCTGAAGTATATTGCGCCGGTCCTGGCCGGGGTGACCACGGCCAGAGGGACTTTCTCGATCGAGCTTCAGCAATGCCGGATTCCGCTTGCCGATCCGGCCAAGGGCGAGTTGGCAGGCCGGCTTGTGGTCCACTCGGTCGAGGTGGGTCCCGGACCGCTGGTCAGGGAACTGGCCGTACTGCTGGGCCGAGCGACCCCGGCCAGATTACGCCGCGAGTCGATCGTCCCGTTCCAGATGGCCGACGGCCGGGTGCATCACCAGGGCTTAGAGTTGGAATTCCCCGACCTGACGATTCGCACCCACGGCTCGGTCGGCCTGGACCAAACACTGGCCCTGATGGCCGAGATGCCGGTTCCGCCAAAGTGGCTAGGCAACAATGTGATCGGCTCGGCGCTGCGCGGCCAGACCATCCGGCTGCCGATTGCCGGCACGTTGAACAAGCCGCAAATCGACCGCCGCGTGCTGGACCAGCTCAGTCGCCAATTCCTCGAAAAGGCGGCTCAGAATTTGATCGAAGATGAAGTGAAAAAGGGACTGGAGCGCTTGTTCAGGCCACCGGATCGATAATAGACTTGGGATTGGGGATTGGGGATTGGAGGATAGGAGGCCGCCGTGCCGGCGGCCGCTAAACGAGTAATCCCAACCCCCTAATCCCCAATCCCCAATCCCTACCATGAAACTAATCCTACTGGGCACCACCGGCTACCATCCCAACGATCGGCGGCATACGCCTTGCATGGTGATCCCCGAATGTGGCATCATGCTGGACGCGGGCACGGGTGCCTATCGGGCCGGCCACTATCTTGAGAGGCCTGAGTTGGATATCTTCCTGACCCACGCCCACTTGGACCATGTGGTCGGGTTGACCTATCTGTTCAGTGTGATTCGCGCTCATCCGCTCCAGCGGATTACCGTTCACGCGGCGGCGGAGAAACTGGCGGCGATCAACGAACACCTCTTCTCCGAACACTTGTTCCCTGCGAAACCGCCCTGCGAGTGGCGGCCGCTTGCGAAGGAAGTGTCGCTGTCGGGGGGCGGCCGGCTGACGCATTTTCCGCTTCTGCACCAGGGCGGGTCGCTCGGACTGCGGCTGGATTGGCCCGGGCATTCGATGGCCTACGTGACCGATACCACCGCCGCGGTCGACGCCGAGTACGTCGAGAAGATCCGCGGCGTGGACCTGCTGATCCACGAGTGTTACTATCCCGATGCCAACGCCGAGTGGGCAAAGCAAACCGGCCACAGTTCGACCACGCTGGTCGCACAGGTGGCCCGCCGGGCCGGCGCAGGCCGCTTGCTCCTGATCCATTTCGACCCCTTGTCCGTCGAGGACGATCCGATTGGCCTTGACGTTGCCAGGGCGATTTTCCCCCAGACGGACTTGGGGCGTGATTTGATGGAGGTGGAGTTCTAACCCGGATTTCACACCAGAAAATCCACCACGGAGGCACGGAGGACACAGAGAAACGGCTTTGATTGAGTTTTGATAGCTTACGTCAGACATCAAAGTGTTTTCAACAACATCATTGAAAAGCCTGGCCTTTCAATAATCTCCGTGGCCTCCGTGTCTCCGTGGTGGACTCATTGGCCCATCTGTTCTCTCAACTGCATCAGCGGTTTGATGATCGACAGGTTGACGACGTACCACGCCAGCCAGAGTACCACCGCGGTGAGGATCAGGACGAGTATCGTAAGCACGATTTTCCACCCGCGGGAAAACTGACGGCTCCGCCACAACATGGGGATGGCCAACGCCCCGAGCACCAGGAAAAGCGCCGTCAGCACCGCCCAGCGGCTTTCGGTCCAGCCTGGTTCGTCCACTTTCCGAGCGGGCGCGGGCCGGGCCGGCGCCGGTGTGAAGCGGCCGTCCAGCGCCACTCCACAGTGCCGACAGTACTTGTCGCCCACGTCCAGCACCGCGCAGCACCGGTGGCAGACAATCTTCTCGATATCGTGGGCGGTGGTCATGTTCATCGTAAGTATAGGTTGCTTGGCGTCCACGCCGGGGAATTCCGCCGCCAGGAGGCGGCGGCTAAACGGTCTAATCTTCCGGAATCGTGCAACCCCATTTAGCCACGTTGCCCCCCAGCCAGAGGCAGTCGAAAGCCCCCCGGTACCCTTGACTTCTTCAACCCTTATGGAAAAATCCCCTCGATACTCTTGACTGCCCACTGTGTGGCATGAGAAAATGGATATTGAAGATGTTGTTGGTTTCGTTACTTTGTTGGGGTGGCAGTTAAACTGCCACCCCAACAAAGGCCAACTGCAACCTACCTTGAGCAGGTTCGAGCAGGTTATCTCCGGCGGCCGAAAGGCCATTGGCCCGCAAGCGTTGGTTACCCGCTCGAACTCCTACCGTCAGTAACGTACTACCCACCCCAAAACCCTAAGTTGATGTCCCACGGCAAGACCTTACGGAGCAGGGAATACACTGCAAACGTTTGGGCGTGAGCCGAGCGGGCCGGCTGATTGCGGTGACTCCCGGGGGCAGGCAGGTGTCTCGGTCATAGACAGACCGTACCACGCCGTGGGCCCCAACGGAAGGAGGACATCGTGAAACCCAGTGAAACATCGTCCGCCCAACGACTCCGGTTGCTCAGTCGTTTCGAGAGCCTCCGAAAGATCCTCACGTCGGAGGACCATGCCGAGTACCTGGAGAAACCGCTGGCCTACTGGGCGCTGCCCACCGACCGCCGGCTGCCTTTGGCCTTCCTGGGCCGCACGCTGGAAGATCTTCTCAGTAGGCCGTTTGCTGAACTCTCGGCCACGCCGGGTATCGGACAGAAGAAAATTTGCTCGTTTGTCGAGTTGCTGGCCCGCGCCGCCGGCACCGATCCCTCCCAACTGTCGTTGGAAGTGGCGAGCGTGCCGGAGGACTGCCAGACCGCCTCGGCCGACGGGACCTCGGCCGGCGGTAATGGCTTCGACCCGGCGAGCGTCTCCGAGGTCGTTTGGAGCCGGTGTCGCGCCAGTGTGGTGAAACACCGGCTCGGCGGCGAACTGCTGGGACGCCTTGCACCAAGCCTGAAGAACGTGACCCGCGTCATCCGGAACACCCCGCTGGAAGCCTATGTCAACTCTACGTTGGCCGAAATCCGGGCAAGGAAGACGCACGGCGAGAAGCGGATTCGCACCGTTCTCGAGGTGTTCCATAGCGTACATGCCCTGGTGGCGGACATGGAGACCCAGGACCATCTGATCGTGCGGATCGTTCCGCGATTGATCGACCGGGTCGAGCAGTGGATCGGCGGCGCGTTGCAGAAGCCGGGCATACCGAGCGAGCAAGAGATCTTCGAGAACTTTGTCAGCCCGTTGCTCGAACAGGTTCGCATTGACACCACAGGGCAGATCGCCAGCCTGGCGGAGAACCGGCTGGGTATCTCCGGGCCGATTACCAGCGTCCGGCAAGTCGCTCGCACGATGGGCTTGACCCATCTTCTACAGTTGGCCCGTGATTCTATCAGTTGAAGTGCGGAAAAACAGGGGTTTACGTCAATTTTTCTGGTGGCGAGTCGGAACTGTAGTGCCACAACATTTCCTGTAGTTGGTAAACTCCTCTTGTTGTCATGGGTGATATTGCTATACTTGTGATGACAAAAGGA
>JAUWHT010000315.1 GCA_030605745.1 Pirellulales bacterium
CTCTATTCTCCAGACTGGCCCTTAATTTCATTGATGAGTGCCTCAATCTCACGAATCAGCGTAGGAAGGTTAGGTTGTGTAAAGCTCATCTCTGGTGCAGGGATCCGATGATGCTTTATGTCTGGGGGTATATGTTTATGATGCGGATCGGTGCTTTGCAGGGCTGGATCACTCGGATGTGGTTGTGAATCATACCAGTACAGTTTTTCATTCTCGCGCCATACTTCATATCCATACCAATCGATTACAACAGGCTGGCGGTGATAGACCAGACGTTCTCGAACTACCAGGCGGACACCACCATCAAAGTAGAGCTCACCTGTCACTCGCGCTAAGGTCGCACCACGCCGGATGGGCGTCACTGTTGAACGACGCACGGACGGGAATTGATCAGTGAGCGCATATAGGAAAAGCTCGTAATCTTCGGAAGTGCGCAGTGGATTGCTCATGGGGAAACGTGAATCAGTCCTGCCAAACTGGGAGCATTAGTAGCTTGTTGGCGTTGGATCTCATTGCGATATTCAGCTTGCCTGGCAAGCCAAGTACGATACACGCTGGCCCATTCCCCAAAGTCCAACACCCAACTGTCATCCTCTGGTTCCTCACCACTAATGTATGAAGCATAGAAGATTTCTGAACGGATACCGTACTTTCGTTCAAAGGCCAGCAAGTCTTCTTCAAGCGCGTGAATGTCAGCCAGGATTTCTCGTAGAATCATTGTTCACCTCCGTTTTTCACTTGGCAACCCGGCGCTAACCCTTCAGATTACCGGGGCACGTCCATCTTGTCAAGAAGGGTTTCTTCCTGACTTAGAACTCCACGAACTCGCTGGGATAGTGAGAGAGATCGAGCTGCTCATTCTCCGGTACCAAGCGTATTCCCCATTGCTGCATCGCCAAGGCTCCGAAGAGGATCTCGATAACTCTTCCCTCCTCATCGGTTCCAATGTCGTCGATCACCATCGCTTCAGTGTGAAACGGCTTTCCTGCGACCTCGCCAACGAGCACGGCGGCCCGTGAAGACACTTTCGTCTCTCCCGCCAGCTTCGTGTATGTCGGTTGAGGCAGATCCGTGGTCGCAAGATGTGTCGCGACATCGGGAACGATGTAGGTATTCCTGGCACCCGAATCGAAAAGGGTCCAGATATCCCTATCATTTACACGGATCATTTGTCGTATTCTGCCCATGCGAAGGCCTCTTCCCTCTTGAGTCGCTCTCAACTCCCACTATAATTATAGCTGCTTGCCACAAGCCTGGCAAGCTAATGGATAATCTGAAATCCCATGCCCTCAATATCCGCCCTTGATTGCTGGTTCCTCACCGGGCCGACGGCTGCCGGGAAGTCGGGCGTGGGACTGGAACTGGCACGACGGATCGATGCGGAGGTTGTCTCATTGGACTCGATGGCGTTGTACCGGGGGATGGACATTGGAACGGCGAAACCGGCGCCGGATCAGCGCGGCGGCGTGCCGCACTACTTGATCGACGTGATCGAGCCGCACGAGCAGTACAGCCTGGCGCAGTATGTCGAGGCCGCGTACCGCTCGATCAACGAGATCAAGGCCCGCCGTCGCGAGGTGCTTTTTGTGGGCGGGACACCGCTGTACTTGAAGGCGTTGCTGCGTGGCATCTTCCGCGGCCCGCCGGCCGATTGGCTGTTCCGCCGGCAGCTCCGCGATGAAGCCAAAATGCACGGCTGCGAATCGTTGCACCGCCGGCTGGCTGAGGTCGATCCGGTGGCGGCCGGGCGGCTGCATCCGAACGATACCCGGCGACTGATCCGGGCGCTGGAGGTCTACCAGAAAACGGGCCGGCCGATCAGCCAGTTGCAGCAGCAGTTCCAGGCCGGCCGACCGGCCGAAGCATGTCGCGTATTTGTGCTCAATTGGCCCCGCCGCGAGCTGCACGCACGGATCGACCGCCGCGTGGACGGGATGTTCGCCGCCGGGTTGGTCGACGAGGTTCGCGGGCTGCTGATGCCCGGCCGCAAGCCGCTGAGTCGAACCGCGCGGAAGGCCGTGGGCTATCGCGAGGTGATCGAGCACCTGCGGGGCGAACGCTCGTTGCCGGAGACCGTCGAGCTAGTCAAATGCCATACCCGGCAGCTTGCCAAGCGTCAGTGCACCTGGTTCCGCGGCCTGAGCGAATGTCGTTTTGTACCCATACCCGGTCAGCTCGACCCGGCCGAGATCGCCCGGCGAATCGCGGAGGCAGGGCACGCCGTCTAGCAGCCCGGACTAAGTCCGTCTATACTGACCTATCATTTGTCAGAAATCCGTTTAGCCGCCGGGCTTGCCCGGCGCGTCGGTATTCGAGCGTGTTGAAATCCGACGACGCGCCGGGCAAGCCCGGCGGCTAAACTATCCGCGTATATTTCCATCGAGAGGGGATACAAACTTGTTGCGAACCCATACCTGCGGAGAACTTCGCGCTGAACATGTGGACCAACAGGTGACGCTGTGCGGTTGGGTCGATACATGCCGCGACCACAGCGGTGTGCTATTCGTCGATTTGCGGGACCGGTACGGCAAGACTCAGGTGGTTTTTGGGCCCGAAGGCGGGGCGGAGAACCTGGCACTAGCCAAGTCGCTGCGCTCGGAATTCGTGGTGGCCGTTACCGGTAAAGTGGCACTGCGGCCCGAAGGAACGGCCAACCCCAGGCTGGCCACCGGCCAGATCGAGGTCCGCTGTCGGAAGTTGGAGATTCTCAACCGCAGCCTCACTCCGCCGTTCCAGCCGGGTGCCACGGAACTGCCCGGCGAAGACCTGCGACTGAAATACCGCTACATTGATCTCCGCCGAGCGGAAATGCAGCAGACTATGACGCTGCGGCACCGGATGATCAAGATCATGCGGGACTACTTCGACGAGTTGGGGTTCATCGACGTCGAGACGCCTATGCTGGGCCGGAGCACGCCCGAGGGCGCCCGCGACTACCTGGTCCCCAGCCGCATCCAGGAGGGCACCTTTTACGCCTTGCCCCAATCGCCTCAACTGTATAAGCAGATACTGATGATCGCCGGTTACGACCGGTATGTGCAGATCGCCCGATGTTTTCGCGACGAAGACCTGCGGGCGGACCGGCAGCCGGAGTTTACACAGTTGGACCTGGAGATGTCGTTCGTCGATGCGGACGACGTGATAGATGTTGTGGACGGCCTGATGGCCCGGCTGGCCAAGGAGATACTGGGCCGGGAGATATCGCTGCCGCTGCCGCGGATGACTTACGACGAGGCGATGGAGCGTTTCGGCCACGACGCGCCCGACCTACGGTTCGGTATGGAACTGGTCGACGTGACCGACCTGGCCAGGCAGGCGGGGTTTCGGGTGTTTCGCTCGGCGGCCGAGTCCGGCAGCCGGGTCCGCGGCATCAACGCCAAGGCGGCGGCCGGCCGGTACTCCCGCAAGGCAATCGACCAGTTGACCACCTACGTCGCCGAGCACTTCGGGGCCAAGGGCCTGGCCTGGTTCAAGGTCGAGGAAGGCTGCAAGCTGGCCTCGCCGATCGCCAAAAACTTCAGCGGCGAACTGCTGGCCCAAATCGCCCAGCGGTTCAGTGCCGAGCCGGGCGACCTGCTGCTGCTGGTGGCTGACCGGTTCGAGGTGACCTGCAAGGCCCTCTACGGGCTGCGCAAGCGGCTGGGTGCCGAATTGAAACTCTACGACCCACAGCAGATGCACTTCTCCTGGGTCGTCGAGTTCCCCATGTTCGCACCTGACGAGGAGCAAGGCGGCTGGGTCGCCGTGCACCATCCGTTCACCACGCCAAGACCTCAAGATCAGCAACGGTTGGCCGCCGAGCCGGGCAAATGCCGGGCCCAAGCATACGACCTGGTTATCAACGGTGCGGAGGCCGGCGGCGGCACAATCCGAATTCACGACCAACAACTCCAACAGCAGGTGTTCGAGCTTCTGGGGATCGACCGGCAGGCGGCCCGGGACCGGTTCGGCTTCCTGTTGGACGCCCTGCAATACGGTGCCCCGCCACACGGCGGGATTGCCCTGGGAATCGACCGGCTGGTGATGATCTTCGCCGGCCTGGAGAGCATCCGCGACGCGATCGCCTTTCCGAAGACCCAACGGGCGACCGACCTGATGACCGGGGCCCCCGGCCAGGTCGACGCCCGGCAGTTACGCGAGTTGCGAATCAAGGTCACCCGTTGACGGATTAGGAATTAGGGATTAGCGTTTACGTTTAGCCGTTTAGCCGCCGCGTCTACGCGGCGTAGGCGTAGCTTCCCGGCGTGGACGCCGGGGCTAAACTAATCCGAAGGAATCAAACAATGCGAACTTGCCACCAATTGTGGATCACGCTGCTCGCGGCCTGTCTGGTCGCAACGTGTTGGGGTTGTCGCCATGAGGCGACCCAGCAGGATGCGGATCGTGCGAACGACGAGCGGCCCGCCGCCGTGCCGGAGCACGCGGCCGATGTGCAGCCTGCCGAGGTCGACGTACCTTCCCTACCTCTCGCAATCCCTAAAGTCGAGTTGACTAAGGCACAAACCGCTGCTTGCCTGGTCCAAGTCGGCGACTTGATGCCCGAGGCTGAATTGCCCGATCTCAACGGCAACGTGCGGTCGCTTGGTGAGCTTCGGGGCGAGAAGCTGACGGTCGTGTTCTTCTGGAACAGCCGGAACATCTATGCGACGACAGAATTGGAAGACCTGACCGACGAGATTGCGGCGAGGTTTGCCGAGAAGGGTGTTCGGGTCGTTGGCATTAACGAGGGTGATACCCGCCAGGCCGCCGTCGCCGCGGTCGCCAACGCCGGGGCGAGGTTCGTCAACCTGTTGGACGCCGGCGGGGCCTACTTCGCCAAGGTGGCCACTGAGAAGATCCCCCGCACTTACCTGCTGGACGCGCATGGGAAGATCCTCTGGTTCGACATGGAGTATTCCCGCAGCACCCGCCGGGCCCTGCAACTGGCAATCGAGGTCGCGCTCGGCGAGACCACCCCCAAGCAACGCAAGCCGACACCGCCACTGGGGTAGTGCTACAACGCTATGTTCACCACGGAGACACGGAGAGCACGGAGCTTAAGTCTAGTTGTTGCAATAACTAACTTGCGGCTGTTTGCAACATGCAAGTAAAGCCCTATCTTTCTCGTAATCTTCTCCGTGTCCTCCGTGACTCTGTGGTGTATTCATTGAGTTCTGTGATTGCGAAGTTACGAACGACTCACCCCGTCCGCTCGATCGCCTGGCCGAGTAGTTCCGGCAGGTTTTCTACGCGGCGCAGGTCGGCCACCACGCGCGGATGGACGAATATCCGCACACGCTTGACGTAATCGTCGAACTGTTCCTTGGCCAGCGTGCGGACTACCGGCGAGACCTCGTCCAGGGGGCGGTAACGGTCGGTCTTGGCGAAGCGGACCTCGACGTCGAACTCGACTTCGCGGGCAACCGGCGGGGCGTCGAAGAGGATCTCGTGCGGGGCGACCACGCGGCCCAGCGCCGTGCTGGCGACCGACGCAAACTGCTCGGCGCAGGCTGCCAGCCAGGGATACGGCCGTCGGGCAAGGCGAACGTAGACGTCGCGATGCTCGAACAGACTGTACTCGGCCAGCCGCTTGTAAAGTTGCCGCGTCGGGCCAAACAGCCCGCCGAGCAGTTCGCCCGCCGGGCCGTCGCCGGCGGCCTGTCGCAACTCGGCAATCATCGGCCCCTCGGTCATCCGGAACAGCGCGTCCAGGTCCAAGGAGCCGTGCAGCATGAAGAACGCTCGTTGCAGCATCGCCGTGGCCGCGCGGACCGCGTGGTGCCAGTAGACCTCGCTGAACATCACGTAGCGGGCGAAGACCATTAGCTCTGCGGCGGTTTTCCCCTTGTCGGTGATTGCCAGCCCATTGCCGGCCCGGTTCAGGCACAGGCTGCCGAGCAACCGCTGCTGGTCGAAGTGCCGGCCGTAAGGCACGCCAGCGTGCAGGCTGTCGCGGAACAGATAATCCATCTTGTCGATATCGATCGGCCCGGAAAGCATGCTGGTCAGTATCCGTGACGCGGTGTTGCGCGGCTTCTCACTTAGCATGGCGACCACGTCGCGCGGGTTGATGCCCCAGTCGTGTCGCAACACGTCGGCCAGCTCGCCCTCCAACAAGAAGCTATTGGCGAACAGTTCATGACTGGGGACGCCGGGCAGCCGAATGTCCTCGATCGGATGGCAGAAGGGCCAATGCCCCAGGTCGTGCACCAGGGCCGCCACGATGAACACTTCGGCGTCGGCCGGGCGAATCGCCTCGGCAAACCGTCGGTCGCCGGCCAGTTGCTTCAAGAACAGCAGGGCCAATCGGTATACGCCCAGGCAGTGCTCGAACCGGGTGTGGATCGCCGCCGGATAGATCAGCGAGACCAGGCCAAGCTGGCTGATCCGCGCCAGCCGGTGGAACTCGGCCGTGTCGATCACGCTCCGCACCCGCTCGGTCAGCGGCACGTCAGTCTCAGGCGGAATGCGGATCAAGGACTGCCGAGCGTCTAACGCAGCCACTTCGGGGATATCGTGAATGGTTTTCGTCATGTCATCTTGCCGAATCGGCAACTGGGTGGCACGTCCCTGAGCAGAGTGAAGGGCGTGTTTTTCCAGCCCCCACGCCCATCACTTCGTTCTGGGCGTGCCACCCAATTGATCGAGTTATTGTGTTACAACTCCTAACCGGCGGCCACATCCCACAGCCAGCCCATTCCGGCGGCCCAGCGGAGCAGAATCGTCAACAGCACGTAGAATGCGTAGTGGAAGAACCCGCTGCCGAAGTCAAGGTCGAGGCAAACCAGCGCGACCAGGCCGCCGGTGACTAAGAACGGCGGAACGACAAACAACCATTCCCACAACTCGCCGCTCATCAAGCCCGTGCTCGACAGGTACCCGTACACACCCCACAAACCCACGTAGGCCAGAGCGCAAATGCCCGAGCGAATGTACAGAGCACTCCCCCGATATGGTTCCAACTCGTCGTTTCGCAAGAAGCTGTAGGCAGCCACCACCAGCGGCGGCGAAACCAGCAGTAGCCCCAAGGTCCGTATCACCGGACTGCCGGCGATCAGTCCGCCGGCCACCCAGGTTACCAGCAGCACCGTCAGGCCTGTACCGCCGATGGCTGCGGCCTTCACCGGCTCCAACTTGGTTTCCTCTCGGGCGATGGGCTTGGTAACCAGCTTGCCGGTGACGGTGCGGCCCCCGTCGGCGAATGCTGTGGGACTATGGACGACGACCTCGTCCTTTTTTTTGGGCACCTTGATTGTGGTCTTGCACTTAGGGCAAGGCCCCGACTTGCCGGCGAACCCGTCACTGACCTTGAAACTCTTGCGGCAGCCGGGGCAAACGACGAGGATCGACATGCGGCGACTCGTGAGGATTACCAGTAGGAAGCCCTCTTCCTGATTCCGCCGCCAGTTTTGCACACTCCGTGGGGATGTCAAGGAGGCTACCGTTGACGGCCTGAATAAGGTAGGATCAAGAGAAGGAGTATCCAGGTGATCGAGTTCCTTTGCCCGAACGGGCACAGAATTCACTGTTCGGAAGACCTGGCGGGTCGTGCCGCGAAATGCCCCCGGTGCGGGGTCAAGTTCCGCATCCCCGACCCCTCCGAGGCGGCACTTTCAGGCTTCGACCAGAGCGATTCGGCTGTCTCACAGCCGGAACTGACTGATTCCGACGTTAATCGAGCCGTGGCGGCGGTCGAAGATCAGCCGGCCGACAGCGAGCCGCAGATCGAATTCCTCTGTCCGAACGGCCATCGCCTGCACGGGCCGGCCAGCCTTCAGGGACGGCCCGGCGAATGTCCCGAGTGCGGGGCTCGGTTTCGCATCCCTACCTACGAAGACGTTTCCGAAGAAGAGGAAACGGAGCAGGAGATCGGCGTCGGCCGGCTCGACGTGGGAGGCGTCTCCGATGGCGACTCGGACCTGAGGCGGCCGCGCAGGGAAAAGACCAAACAGCCCGCTGCGAAGGATCAATCCCGATCGATCGTAAGGCCGCATCCGCTGGCCAGCCTGTTTGCCAAGCTATGGGACGAGAAACCACAGGGGGCCACCGTCGAGTTGCACCTTGCCGACGGCGAGACCCTCATCCCCGACCACTTCGCCAAGGCACTCTCCAAGCAAGACCATGGTGTGTTCGCGGTCGACGAGCCGGGCGGAGGGCACACGCTCACGGTGGTGGCGTGGGAGTCGATCACGCGCGTGCTCGTCCGGGGCGTTGAAAAACTTGCCGGAGGAGATGTCTGACTGAGCTACTCCTCCTCCTGCAGATCACCCTCGGTAATCATCATAAACCCCTTGGAAGCGAGGGTCTCCTGCGCCATCTCGATGTTGTCGACCATCAGCGCCACGGCCGCGCGGCCCCGCGGCCGGACCAGTAAGGGGTAAGCCTGAACGATGTTTACCTCGGCCTGAAGCAGCGCCGTACATATCCCCAAAAACGGCTGATTGCCCTCGGGCAGCTCCACGCCGATCAGGTCGCTCTCGATGATTGCCAGCCCGGCACGCTCC
>JAUWHT010000265.1 GCA_030605745.1 Pirellulales bacterium
GGCTCCATAGCGCAAGCTTACCTATTTTAACATTTATTGGATTTTCAACCTTTTTTTCGCCCCGGCCGCCCAGTTCCCAACCACCATCGTCTTAGCAGAAAAAACAACCTGCGGAAAATCGGGCAAGCCCGGCGGCTAAACTACCTGTGCATAAATTACGGCTGCTCGCCGCGGTAGCTCAGGTCCAGCAGGTCCATCGGGTGCATTACCAGCAGTGGATGACCGCCGCGACGGACCTCGCGTTGGATTTGCAGCAGGCAGCCGGCGTTGGCCGCCAGCACGATCCGGGCGCCGGTGCTGAGGATGTTCTCCAGCTTGCGTCGTGCCAGCCGGTCCGACATCTCGGCCTCGTTCAGGTTGTAGGTGCCGGCCGAGCCGCAACAGATTTCCGTTTCCGGCAGATCGACCAACTTTAGGCCCGGTATCTTCGCCAACAGCCGCCGGGGCGCCTCGGTGATCGATTGGGCGTGGCCTAAGTGACAGGCATCGTGGTACGTGGCGATCTGGTCGATCCGCCCGCTCGGCGGGACCAGTCCCAGGGTGTCGAGCAACTCGTGCACGTCCTTCACCTTTGCGGCGAATTTCTCGCGATGCGGCTGCAAACCGTCCTTCCAGTGCAGGCCGTACTCCTTCATCATTGCCGCGCAGCCCGCGTGGTTGACCACGATCGCATCGTAGCGGTCCAATTCGAAGGCCACCAGGTTGGCGTCGGCCATTTTTCGTGCACCGCGGCTGTCGCCGGCGTGGAAATGGATCGCCCCGCAACAGCCCTGCTCTTCGGGGATGAATATGTCGCAGCCGTTCTGCTGCAACACGCGGGCGGTGGCCCAGTGGGTATGGCGGAACATCGCGTCGGCTACGCAACCGACGAAGAACGCTACCCGGGCACGCTTCCGGCCGACTGCCGGCAGGAATCTCGGCAGCTTCGGGCCAGATTTCACGGGTGGGGGTAACAGCCCGATCATCCGACCCAACCGGCTGGGGACGAGATCCAAGAGCCCCAACCGCTCGGCCGCATCGTATAGCCCCAGCCGCTGAGAGAATCGCACCGGGGCCAGCAACCGCCGCATCCGGTCGGCATAAGGAAACAACTGGAACAGGATCAGCTCGCGGAACCAATCGAACCGTTTTTCGGTCCTCTTGTCGGCCTCCTGCATCGCCAGGCGGAACGGCTCGATGAGCCGGCCGTACTGCACGCCCGACGGGCATGCCGTCTCGCACGCGCGGCAATCCAGGCACAACTCCAGGTGCCGGCGCATCCGATCGGTCAATCCGCATCGGCCGTCGGCCACCAGCCGCATCAGTTGGATGCGGCCGCGGGGCCCGTCGTTCTCGTCGCCCAGTTCCGTGAAAGTCGGACAGGTTGACGTACACAGCCCACAGTGGATGCACTGGAGAAACAGTTCGTAGTCGACCGCCGCACCCGGATTCTGGCCGTTCGGTGTGTTGTAGTCGGTTTGGATCATCGCTCACAAAGCCGCGACCGGTGGTCGCGCTTCTTTGGGTTGTTGGTTCACCGTTCCGTAATGCGCGACCAACGGTCGCGGCTTTATGCCGTAATGCGCGACCAACGGTCGCGGCTTTATGCCGTACGGCCCCTGTTGAGCACACCTTTCGGATCGAAGCGGTCCTTGATCGCGCGGATCACCGCCGCGCCGTCGGGACACGACAGTACCACCATCTTGCCCCCGGCATTCGCCACCGCCGACGATATTGTGGGAGGCATCTCTGACGACGACAGTTGAACAAGTATTACTCCATTGCCGGCATGGGCCTGGATCGAAGCCCCGGGGTCTAACCGGAGCAGAGTCTCGATCAGGCCGACCGTCGCGCCAGGTAACACGTTGATTTGCAGCCCGGCCGAGAACCCGGTCAGCCAGTCCCACATCAGACCGAGTTCGGCGGCGAGGACAATCAACGGCGATGCGACGCCCAAATCCCGCCACTCGTTGCGGAGCTGGCCGACCATCCACTCGACCTCGGCTTCGCCGCCCTCGAACCCGACCAGTAGTCGGGCCGTGCTCGACTCGAGCATCGGTCCCATCACTGGACCTTCCTGCCAGGCCGGACCGGCCAGCAGTTCGACGGCGACGGGTAGGGTTTGCGTATGAACCAGTCGGGCAAGCAGCCGTTCGGCCGAGTCGAAGTCGGGCACCTCGCAGATCACCAGTGCGGAGGTCTCGGGCATGGGGCGGACCATTAGTGTCACTTGCGTGATCACACCCAGCGTGCCCAGCGAGCCGGCCATCAGCCGGCAGAGGTTGTAACCGGCCGCGTTCTTCACTACCCGGCCCCCGCCGGAAAACGCCGTCCCCCGACCGTCCACCGCCGAGACGCCGATCAAGTAGTCACGGATCGTCCCGTGGGCGTATCGCCGCGGCCCGCTCGAGTTGGTCGCTACCACCCCGCCGACGGTCGCCAGGCGGACAAGTTGAACGTCGATCGGCAGCCGCTGTCGCTCGGCGGCCAGGCGCTCGGCCAGCTCGGCCATGGTGACGCCCGCCTCGAGCGTGATCGTCATGTCCTGGGCCGCGTGATCGATCACCCGATTTAGCTTCGCCAGCGAGAGCCCCACACCCGGCTCGGTCGGACGGGCGCCGTAGTCGAGGCTCGTGCCGCCGCCGATCGGATAGACCGGCGTGCCGGCTCGATAGGCATCGCGGACCGCGTCGGCCACTTCGGCCTGATCGGCCGGTGTGATGGTTTCGGTCAGCGGCAGGTTGTGGGTGGTCATGATGTTTATGTAACAGGCAACACTTTACCCGGGTTTAGCCAGCCGGTTGGGTCGAACGCCTGACGGATTCGGTTCATTGCTTCCAGGTCCTCCGGGGCAAATAGCCGGTTCATAAACTCGATCTTCTCGACACCGATACCGTGCTCGGCAGTCACACTGCCGCCGCATCGGATACATTCCTCGAGCAACTCGCGGCCGGCAGCCAGTGCCCGGTCTACCTGCTGGCGGTCACGCTCGTCGAACAACAGGATCGGATGCACGTTGCCGTCGCCGGCGTGGGCGACATTGACGATCCGGACGCGGTGCTTTTGGCCGATTTCGGCTATCCGGCGGAGGATGTGCGGCAGCCGGGTCCGCGGCACGACGCCGTCCTGGATGAAATAGCTGGGGCTTAGGCGGCCGACAGCCCCGACCGCCAGCTTGCGGCACTTCCACAGCAGCTCGCGCTCATGGGCCGTGGCCGCCTGAAGGACTTCTTTCGCCCCCGAGTTGCGGCAGAACT
Source organism: Pirellulales bacterium (assembly GCA_030605745.1). Taxonomy (GTDB): domain Bacteria; phylum Planctomycetota; class Planctomycetia; order Pirellulales; family Thermoguttaceae; genus JAUWHT01. The sequence goes on from JAUWHT010000265.1 coordinate 3,237, forward strand.
CGACGATCCGCTGCTGTTGCTTCTCGAGCCCGGCGGTCGGGCCGTCTACCTCGATTACCAGCACGGCGCCGGCGTCCGGCGGGAATCCGAAGTGGAACGCCTCTTCGACCGCCGCCAGGATGCCCCGGTCCATCAGTTCCATGGCCGCGGGAATAATACCCGCCGCGATGATCCGGCTGACCGTCTCGGTGGCATCGTCAACCGTGTCGAAGATCGCCCGCATCGCGCGGTAGTCTTGCGGGTCAGGCGTGAGCCGGACCCATACTCGGGTCACAATTCCCAGCGTTCCCTCGCTGCCGACTAGCAGGCCGATCAGGTCCAACTCGGCGGGGTCCTCGACCGGTCCGAGCCGCACGATCGAACCGTCGCCCAACACGACTTCGACGCCCAGGACATGGTTGACAGTCACGCCGTACTTTAGCGTATGTGGCCCGCCGGCGTTGGTGGCCACGTTGCCGCCGATAGTGCTGGCCCCTTCGCTGGCCGGGTCGGGCGCATAGTGGTACCCGGTGCCGGCCAGGGCCCGGGCGAGCTTTATGTTGGGCACGCCCGCCTCGACCACGGCCATCCGATTACGCAGATCGATCTCGATGATGCGACTGATCCGGGTGAGCATGACGACTACACCGCCGCGGACCGGCAGGCAGCCGCCGACCAGCCCCGTGCCGGCCCCGCGGGCAATTACCGGCGCACCGTGCTGCCGGCAGACCGCGACGACCTGGGCCACCTGCCGGGTGGAACCGGGCAGGACGACCGCGTCGGGGGGACGCCGCTCGACGGTAAAGGCGTCGCAGTCGTAGGCGGCCAACTCGGACGGGGCGGAGATGACGTTCTGGTGGCCCAATCGTTTTCGCAGCTCTTTGACCAGCGGGCTGTGCATAGCCCAATTATAGCCCGACAGGCCGGCGGCTGCCTACTTGATACATAACCCGTTGCCGCAAAAGGACTTATGATTTTCCGAAATCCGTCTGCCCTCAGAAGCCGGAAAACACTACCATGCCCCCCTTCTCTTCTCTTGCTCATTTCGGAGGACTCAAGCGATGTCTCGTCACCGCGCTTTGTTCCTGGGAGGGTTCTGGTTGCTGGGGACAGTGTGGCTCTCGCCGGTCCAGGCTCAAGTGCGCGCACTGCCGCCAAACGTTGCTCCGGCGGACCAACCGCTGCTGCACAATGCGGCTGCTGTGCAGATGCCCTTGCCGGAGAGCACCCAGCAGTTTATCGACATGAACGTGCAGGCCCAGCAGCCGCCGGCGTACCGGCCCGCACCGTACACGGAATGCTGGACGTGGCAGATCCTTCCCGACGGGGTACTATATCCATCGTACCTGGCCGGCGGTCGGGAACCGCGGTTTGCCAGCCAATGGGTTTACGAGCGGGACTATGGATGGCTATGGGACGTAGCGCTGGGCGGCCGCGCGGGGATATTGCGATTCGGCACCGACGACGATGTCTACCCGCAAGGATGGCAGTTGGGCATCGAAGGAGCTGCCTTTCCCCGGCTGGACTTGGAGCACGGCCGCGAGTTGATGTCGGCCGACTTCCGGTTCGGCATCCCGTTGACCTTTCGCAGCGGACGGTGGGAAGGCAAGTTCTCCTATTATCATCTCAGCTCGCACCTGGGCGACGAATATATGGTGAGGCACCAAACGCTCGACCGTATCAACTTCGTCCGGGATGCTCTTGTGCTAGGTGCCGCGTTTCGCATCCGTCCGGAGCTGCGGCTGTACACGGAAGCGGGCTGGGCGTTCTATACCGACGGTGGCAGCCAGCCGTGGGAATTCCAGTTCGGCATCGACTACATCTCCCTGGAGCCGACCGACATTCTCGGGGCCCCCTTCTTTGCCATCAACGGCCGGCTCCGCGAGGAAGTCGACTTCGGCGGGAACATGACCGTCCAAACCGGCTGGCACTGGCGGGGACGCAGCGGACACCTGCTACGGCTCGGCATGCAATACTTCAACGGTAAAAGCGACCAGTACCAGTTCTTCACCCAGCACGAAGAACAGATTGGGGTCGGACTGTGGTACGACTATTAGCAATGCTGAATGTCGTACTTAGGCCGCAGGCCGAGTAGTGTCGCATCTACTCTCTCCCCCATGTTAAGTCGGGGCGACTTGGCAAGCTTTATCGGTTATTCCGATTATCCTGGTGGCCGGGTGTAAATTGTTCCGGTTGGGGGGCTTGTGCGTAAAGTTCCGGTTAAATCGGTTCCGATGAGAATTCTACTTGTGCGGGTCGTATCGGCCGGGCAACCAACTGGTCACTGAAGTGACCAGCCCTTATCAGCCCTTATCAACCCTTGTTTCCTGTGCCAGCGCGGCCGCACTTCGAGGGCCAGGGCTGGTCACTTTAGTGACCAGCAAGGACCTCACAAATCCACTTCCAACGGAGGGATATCCCGATGCGAAACAGACTGCGAATCTGGCCCGGCGCCCTTTTGGCAGCCGTTGTTCCTCTCACCATGTGCTATTCGGTCGCCGCCCAATCTGGCGGGCGAGCAACAGTGGTCGGCCGGCACGAGGTTCGCGCCGCGCTGGCCACGGCCATGGCGGACGGCACCCTTAGCAGAATGGAGGCATACTCCGTTCTTCTGCGAGCCAAGGAACTGCTCCCCGCCGATGAGATTCCCGGAGTAAAACGGACATTGGACCGGCTCTCCAGCCGCGGCGAGGCCTCGCTGTTGCAAGCGTCGTATGACCAATCCAGCACTCCAATACCTGAGGAAAGCCCGTTTAAGGAAGAGAGTCTCCTGAACAGTGGTGAGTTGCTCAATGACGACACCCTCGTGTTCGGCGAGGGCTGCGAGAGCTGCGATCAGCAGTGCGATAGCTGCTACGAAGGCTTCGGCACGTGCGGGTATTGTTGCCCGTATTCGCTGGGCTACTTGAGCCACCTTAGCCTGTTGACTTCCGTCGACGCGTTTAAGGGGCCGGCGGATCTGGGCGACCAGAGCGGCAACTTCGGCTTCCGCTTTGCGATAAACGGTACCGCCCCGCTCACCTGGTGGCTGGGAACCAGCATCCAAGCGGGAACCAGCGCCGTATTGACTGATTTTCAGGGCACTCCGTACAGTGGCGATTCCATCCGCAGCCAGAGTTTCACCACCGTGGGGTTGTACCAGCGGGTCGCGGCGGGATCAGGATGTCTGAGGTGTGGATTCGCCTTTGACTGGCTCCTGGACGACTACTATGCAGCGCTGACGCTGGGACAGTGGCGTGTAAAGCTCGCCTACGAGTTGAACCCCTTCCACGAGATCGGCATCTGGTCCTGCATTCCCAACGACGGCGACTCCGTTTTGCTGGACTGCCAAGAGCGCTACTACCGGCTGAAGCCGGTCGCCCAAGGCAACTTCTACCATCGCCGCTGCTGGGCGAACGGAAACAGTCTGACGACCTGGCTGGGGATCGTCGAAGAGCCGGGCGAGCTTGTCCTCGGCACCGAGGGCCGTATCCCGATTGGCGCCCGGCTGGCGTTTGTCGGCAATTTCCAGTACATATTGCCTAGCGCCAGCGGTCAGCCGGGTCAGGACGAGGAGATGTGGAACGTGTCGATGGGGATCGAGTACACACCCGGATGCAAGCCGAATCACTGCCTGGCAAACCGCAACGGACCGTTGTTCAGGCTGGCCGACAACGGCACATTCGCCATCCGGCGGTATTAGTAGTGGATAGTGGATAGTGGATAGTGGCCATGCGACGAAGGCTCTCGGAATATGGGCTGTTCTTCAGAGAGTGTTTGAGGAACTTCCACGCGACCGGGGCGATTGTGCCCAGCGGACGGTTCCTGGCCTCTGCACTGGCCCGGTTTGTCGGCAATGGCCCGGCCGGGGGCCAGCAAATTCTGGAGGTGGGACCGGGCACCGGGGCGGTTACCCGGCGGATCGTCGCGCAGATGGGGCCCGACGATCAGCTCGACCTGGTCGAGCCCAACGATCGCTTCGTCGAGCAACTCCGCCAGCAGTTCGAAACCGATCCGGCATTGCAGCGCGTGGCCGAACGTGTCCGGGTACTCCACTGCCCGGTCGAGCAACTGGCGCACGGCAAGGTTTATGATCTGATCATTTCGGGCCTGCCGCTGAACAATTTCTCGGTGGCCGACGTACAGGGGATTCTGGCGGCGTTGACCGGGCTGTTGAAGCCGGGTGGAACGCTCTCGTTCTTCGAGTACATTGCTGTGCGTCGCGCCCGGGCCCTCTTGAGCGGTCGAGCCGAGCGTGCCCGGCTGCGAGGGATCGGCCGGGCGATTGGAGCGGTTCTCGACCAGCACGAGATCCGCCGCGAGTGGATTTGGCCCAACCTGCCACCCGCCTGGGTACATCACGTGCGGTTGTGAGTGCCCCCCGACTGGGCTATCAAGCTGACTTGCCCGGCCTGTTAGGCTCCAGTATACTTTAGAGGTTATACTCACATCAGGAGGCTATTCGATGGCCCGACGTTCCCATGTGTTGTTGGTGCTGGTTCTGTTGGGCGGTTTTCTTGCGGCCGGGGCCTCGGCCGACAAGTCGAAGCCGCCGAAGGAGGACTACTACCAACTGTACAAGGTCCTGGTCGACACAATGGATCAGGTCGAGCGGAATTACATCAAGGAGGTAGACCGGCGCGAGTTGATGGAAGCGGCCATCCGGGGTGTCCTCGGCAAGCTCGATCCCTACTCCAGCTACATCGGCCCGAAAGAGCTGTCGCGCTTCCGATCCACCGTGGAAAGCGAGTTTGGCGGGATCGGGATCCAGATTTCCATCGACCAGGGGCAGTTGAAGATCATCAGCCCGCTGGTCGGTACGCCTGCCTACCGGGCCGGGCTGCTGGCCGGCGACCGGATCATCGAGATCGACGGTGTGAGCACCGACGGCGTGACGATGGACGAGGCGGTGCCACGCCTGAAGGGCAAGGCCGGCACCAAGGTCACCCTGACGGTTGTC
>JAUWHT010000409.1 GCA_030605745.1 Pirellulales bacterium
CACAACCGCAGTCGATTTCGCCCGCGAAATCACCGATGCCATTAAAACCCAGGCCACAGAGGATCTGCGTCAAAAACACCGTCAGGCCCACTTCGTGGTGTTCGAGGACATCGGGCAGTTGGACGTGAGACGGCCCCAGGAACTGGCTGCCCAACAGGAGTTGATCTACACGCTCAATGCGTTGATCGCTCGGCGGCGACCGGTAGTGTTGACCGCATCCGCCACCCCAGCCCGATTGCCGGGAATGACCAGGACGTTGCAGAGCCGCCTCGTTGCTGGGCTAACTGTACCGCTGGTCCCGCCCGCCTGCGAAGCGCGGCTGGCTATCCTAGAGGAACTGGCAAGGCTGCGGGATCTTGAACTCTCGCAGCCGGTCGCCCAAATCCTGGCCGAGGGGCTGTCTACCACAGTCCCGGGCCTGCTTGGCACCCTAGTGCAGTTGGAGATGTCGAGCAACCTAGATGGTGGCGCGATCGACGCTGATGCAGCCCGTTGTTACCTCGTCCGGCGGGGTGGTTCACCGCAGCCATCGTTGCGCGACATTGCCATGCCGACAGCTCGGTACTTTTGCCTGAAGCTAGGTAGGTTGCGTAGCCCGTCGCGTCAGCGGGCCATCGTCACCGCCCGTAGCGTGGCCATGTACCTCGCCCGGCTGCTGACCCAGCGGAGCCTCAAACAGATCGGTCGCTACTTCGGCGGCCGCGACCACACCACGGTAATGCACGCTTGCCGCAAGATAGAAAAGCTACTGAGCACCGACCCAGTCGTTCGGCAGGCCGTTGAGTATTTGCAACAAAAATGGTAAAATCAATAAAATCAATGAACGATAAGAGACAACTCAGGCGCTGGCCTGTAGAAAACGTGTTAGTGGAGCGCCTATAGTATGTCAGCAACTTGCAGCTTGCCGACAGGCTACTACCCTGCGATCCGGAAATACAAAGCTATCGACAGTCTACCGAACGAGAATTTACAGTACATCGGTATGTTATTAACAGCAGGACTTCCGTAGCAAATCATCCTAACTCGCAGCACCAAAACAGCTAAGCGAAATCATCCGAGCAATGATCAACACTTATCATCCACATGCTAATACTCTAACTGTTTATTAACAAAAGAAAAGAGAAGAGAAAGGTAGGACAGATCAATGAAACTGACATGTGAACGTGAAAAGCTATTACACGCTTTCCAGACGGCTGCCAGTGTGGCTCCAGTCCGTAGCCCGAAACCAATCCTGCAAAACCTCAAACTAGAGGTAACAGCAGAATGCGCGATGTTAACAGGAACTGATTTGGAGGTGGGAATCCGCATAGAAGTCCCTGGTTTGGAAGTGGAAGTACCAGGCAACGTGGTGCTGCCGATTTCCCGCTTTGGGTCGATTTTGCGGGAGAGCAGCGATGAGAAGCTGGACCTTCAGAACGACGGGCAAAAAACGATAGTGCGCGGTCAGCAAAGCGAATTTCAGCTTCCGTCGGAGAACCCGGACGAATTTCCGACCGTCACCACGTTTGAAGAGGATAAGTACCACGAGCTATCAGCCCGGTTTTTCCGAGAGATCGTCCGTCGCACGGTGTTTGCCACTGATAACGAAAGCAGCCGCTATGCGCTGGGTGGCGTACTCCTGGAATTGACTGCTGAGGGAATCATCGCCGTAGCCACCGATGGCCGGCGTTTGGCCAGGCAGGAAGGCCCGGCTAAATCTGTTGGTGGGCATCTCTCGGGTGATACAATGACAATCGTCCCTAGCCGGGCGATGCAGTTGCTTGAAAGAGCTCTAGGCGATAGCGAAGGAAATATCCAACTAGCCGCCAGAGAGAACGACGTGCTGGTTAAGAGCGATCAGGTAACAATCTACTCGCGGCTGGTCGAGGGGCGATACCCGAAGTGGCGCGACGTGTTTCCACGCCGTGAAGATGCAGTGAAAATCGAACTCTCAGTCGGTCCGTTCCATGCAGCCGTGCGCCAGGCGGCGATCGTCACTAGTGACCAGCGCCGTGGCGTTGACTTTACTTTCGGCGGTGGCAAGGTGGTGCTGGCGGGCCACGGGGCGGAGTACGGCGAATCCCATGTTGAGTTGCCTATCGCCTACGACGGGGCCGATCTGGAAGTCACCTTAGATCCCCATTATGTCAGCGATTTTCTCAAGGTGCTGGATCCAGAACAAACGTTCGTGATGGAATTGCGCGACCCGAAGAGTGCGGCTGTATGCCTCACCGACGACGGTTACGGCTACGTCATCATGCCGCTGGCTAGCAACTGAAGGTGGGTCTGTTTAGCCGCCGGGCTTGCCCGGCGCGCTTGCGTTCAGACGTATTGGCTTCTGTTTGTCTGTTGGGGTGGCAGTTAAACTGCCACCTCAACAGAAGCCTCTTACCAGCCTATAAGGCAATGGCTTACAGTCCCCAACAGATTGGCGATATTCTATCAGAGTTGATGGCCCGACGCGGCTTCGCTCGGATGAAAAGCGCCGCGGCGCTGGAGGAGGCCTGGCAGCAAGCAGCGGGGCCACTGGCGGCTGAGTACAGTCGTGTCGGCCTGCTCCGCCGCGGGACGCTCGAGGTAACCGTGGCCAATTCAACATTGGTCCAGGAACTACTGTTCCAAAGACCGGCGCTGCTGAGAACTCTCACGCAAAAATTACCCGACGAGAAAATCAAGGACATCCGCTTCAGCGTCGGAACAATCCGCTGAACTACTATGCCTACCAATCCTCAAGAACAGCCAACCCCGCCGATGTCACCCGATTTGAGTGGCTATCAACTCCAACAGCCCAATGGCGAACAGGAGTACGGCGCGGAGCAACTCGAACACCTCAGCGACCTGGAACACGTCCGCGAACGGCCCAGTATGTACATTGCCGATACCACGGCCCGCGGACTGCACCACCTGGTCTACGAAGTGATCGACAACTCGATCGACGAGGCCATGGCCGGTTACGCCTCGGAGATATCAGCGATCATCAACAACGACGGCTCGATTACGGTCGAAGACAACGGCCGCGGTATCCCCGTCGAGGAACATCCCGAACTGGGTGTCTCCACGCTCCAAGGTGTGATGACCGTACTGAAGTTCGGCGGTAAGTTCACCAAGGGGGCCTATCAAACTTCCGGAGGGTTGCACGGCATCGGTGTAACCGTGGTCAACTTCCTCTCGGAATGGTGCGAGGTCGAAGTCCGCCGCGACGGACACGTCTACCAGCAGGAATACGAACGCGGCGTGCCCACCGGCAAGGTGCAACGCATCGGACGGACCGACCGAGTGGGCACCAAAACCACCTTCAAGCCCGACCCGCTTATCTTCCCCAACACTCAGTTCAACTATAACGTTCTCTACCGCCGGCTCCAGGAGTTGGCCTTCCTAAACCGCGGCGTGAAAATCACCTTCCACGACGAACGCACGGGCGACGGCGATACCTTCCACTACGAGCGCGGCATCCTGGAATTCGTCGAACACCTTAACCGCGCCAGCGAACCAGCCCACGAAGACATCGTCTACATTGCCGGTCAGTACCAAGGCGTAGGCCTGGAGATCGCCATCCAATACTCTGCCGAGTTCACCGAAAACGTCCATTCCTACGTCAACAACATCAGCACCACCGAAGGCGGCACGCATATATCGGGCTTCCGCGCAGCTCTCACTCGCAGCTTGAACAACTACGGCAAGAAGATGAACCTCTTCAAGCAAGTCGTCCCCAGCGGCGACGACTTCCGCGAAGGGCTCACTGCCGTGATCTCGTTGCGCGTGCCCGAACCGCAATTCGAGGGCCAGACCAAAACCAAGCTGGGTAACAGCGAGATCGAGGGTATCGTCAACTCGGTCGTAGGCGATTACCTGGGAAAATACCTTGAAGAAAACCCCAAGAGCGCCCGGATAATCGTGCAGAAAGGCCTCCTGGCCGCCGATGCCCGCGAAAGCGCTCGCAAGGCCCGGATGCTCATCCGCGAACGAAAAGGAGCACTCAGCAGCGGCGGACTGCCCGGAAAACTACGCGATTGCTCCAGCCGTGACGTACAGCGCTGCGAACTGTACCTGGTCGAGGGCGACTCGGCCGGTGGAAGCGCAGAGGGTGGACGCCTACGCGAGTACCAGGCTATCCTGCCCCTGCGCGGCAAGATCATCAATGCCTACAAGGCCCGCGAAAATAAAGTGCTGGCCAACGAAGAAATCCGCAGCATGATCTCGGCCATCGGCTCGGGAATCGGCGAAGATGTCGATCTGGCCAAACGCCGCTATGACAAGATCATCATCATGACCGACGCCGACGTGGACGGCTCGCATATCCGCACGCTGCTGCTGACCTTTTTCTACCGGCAGATGTACGAGCTGGTCCGCAGCGGGCACGTCTACGTCGCCCAGCCGCCGCTGTTCCGCGTGCGACGCCGAAAACATGTCGAATACGTCCAGACCGAAGAACAGATGAAGGCCCAACTGTTGGAAGCCGGTCTGGCCGATGCGGAGTTCGATCCGGGCGACGGGCGGACGATTAAGGGCTGCGACATGGAACGGCTCTGCCGCACGCTGGCCGCTCTGGAAGAAGCACTTCTGGCGCTGGAGCGCCGCGGGATCAGCCTCCGCGCCCATGCCGCCCGGCAGGACCCTACCTCCGGAAAACTGCCCGTCTACCACGTATTCCTCGGACATCAGGAGTACTGGTTTCCTTCGCGCAAGGAATTGGAGGAGTTCCTCGCCCAACAGGAACAAAAGGTGGGCGAAGAGTTGAAGCTCGACGATACGCCCAGTGAACCAGGCGAAACCGATGGCAACGGCGACGGCGATGGCCGGCCAGCCAGCCGACTACACATAGTCGAGTTCCACGAGGTCCGCTCGATCAACAACCAGTTGGCCGAACTACGGGAGATGGGCTTCGAGATCGACAGCCTGATCCCGCAGCAGCGCACGGGCGTGGAAGAAGCCCGCTACCGGCTCCGTCGCGGCGAACTGCTGACCGGCCTGGACGATCTTCGCGGGCTGTTAACCGCCGTCCGCTCGGCCGGCGAAAAGGGCCTGCAAATCACCCGCTTCAAAGGCCTGGGCGAAATGAACGCCGAAGAACTCCGCCAAACTACCCTCGACCCAGCCAACCGCACTCTCCTCCAAGTAACCATGGAAGACGCCGCCGCCGCCGACGAGATATTCCGCATTCTAATGGGCGACAAAGTAGAACCCCGCCGAGAGTTCATAGAAAAACACGCCCTGGAAGCGCGGAATTTGGATGTGTAGAATGGAAGAACAATGATTTCGCTGATAGAAGCACTCAACTTCCGTTGCTTGCGATACGTTCGCCAACCAATGGGGCCCTTGCACGTCCTTGTGGGGCCGAACGCCAGCGGGAAGACAACGTTTCTTGATGTGGTGGCATTTCTGGGGTGTTTGGTCGCTGATGGGCTTGATGCAGCAGTAGGGGAAAGGACCGAGAATTTCGCTGACATGGTGTGGGGTCGATCAGGGCCGGGCTTCGAGCTTGCGGTTGAGGTGAATATACCAGAGGCCCAGCATCAGTCCTTGGCGGAGCCTTACAGGCATTTTGCCAGAATGCGGTATGAGATTGCAGTTGGATCGAACCCCGAGACGGACGAAACAGGGATTCTTGCCGAGCAGGCAATTCTGCTGCCGGAAAGCCGACAATTGCCGGTGCAGAAAACGTTCTTTCCGAACCCCGATAACCCACCCGAGGCTATCATCGGGAAGAGAAAGCGGCCCAGCAAGATGCTTTTCCGCAAGACTCCTGGGGGAAATGACAACTACTATGCTGAGGCATACGAGAAGAAGAAGTCGGGCAGATGGTCACCTTCGTTCAAGCTCGGATCGCGCAAATCAACTCTTGGAAGCCTTCCGGCGGACGAGTCGACTTTTCCCGTCAGCACGTGGTTCAAGCAGCTATTGAGTGAAGGCGTGGAGAATATCACGCTGAACAGCCTGGAGATCCGCAAGACAAGTCCGCCAGGCCAAGGCACCGGTTTCAAACCGGATGGTTCCAACCTCCCCTGGGTGATTGCCGATCTACAGAAGCGAGCGCCGGCGCGAGTGAGAGACTGGATCAAGCACTTGCAAACGGCTCTTCCGGATCTTGAAGATGTTCGGATTGCAGAGCGACCGGACGACCGTCACCGCTATCTGGTCCTAGTGTACCAAGGCGGCCTGAACGTACCGTCCTGGATGGCATCTGACGGGACATTGAGACTTCTGGCGCTCACGCTAATCGCCTATCTTGAGGACTTCAAAGGCATCTATCTCATCGAGGAGCCGGAAAACGGCATCCACCCGCGCGCGGTGGAAACAATGTACCAGTCATTGTCATCGGTTTACGACGCCCAGATATTGCTGGCATCGCATTCGCCGGTCATCCTGAAAACCGTGGAACTGGGTGACGTTCTTTGCTTCGGCAAAACGGCGGAAGGTGCGACTGATATCATTGCCGGCAATCAACATCCGAAGCTGAGAGATTGGCAGGGAGAGGAAAATCTGGGCGTGCTCTTCGCTGGAGGAGTGCTCGGGTGACAAGCAGTCCAGCAAACAAAGACTTGGTGGTCCTGGTCGCCGACAAGAACATGGAATACACCGTCAAGGGACTGCTCTCGCGGCAACAGTCTTTGGGAGTGCGCGAATTGTCCGCGGACATTTACGTACACCCGGAAAGCGACTCAGGATGTTTCCTGCGAGGACAGGATTTCCTCCGACCATTC
>JAUWHT010000404.1 GCA_030605745.1 Pirellulales bacterium
TCCACAGCGCAAGTTTACCTATTTTAACATTTATCGGATTTTCAACCTTTTTTTCGCCCCGGCCGCCCAGTTCCCAACTGCCATCGTCTTAGCAGAAAAAACAACCTGCGGAAAATCGGGCAAGCCCGGCGGCTAAACAGCAGCAGATGCATAGTATAGAAAGTGTTGCCGAGGGTCAATAACGGTCACTGCCGGCGCCGCTGGTACTCTCGACTGGCATTTTCCAGTGTGCGGCGTTCCTTTCGAGTGAGGCTGCCTTCGCCTTCGCGGTGGATCTTTTCCAGGATCCGATCGACCTGGTTGCTCAACTCGGCATCTTCACTTGGGGGGTCGTGGATTCGCAGCTTGGGCCGCCGCTTGAAGTTTACCCAGGAGAACCGGCCCTCGACCAGCCGACCCAGGTTCCACCCGAAGCGGTAATAGAGAAAGGCAAATGCCGCACCGGCCAGGTGCACGCTGTAGGCCACGTCGTGGCGGCCTGTGCCGAAGGTCCCAAGCAGGTCGCCCGCAACCAGCAGCACGCCCACCAGCCAGGCGGGGACCGGCAGCACGAAAAACAACAGCAACGTCCGCCGGGGAAAATGCAGCGCAAAAAGCACTACAATTCCCACTACCGCCCCGGACGCGCCGACCAGGGTAAAATCAACGCCGGCCGGGACCCCTCGAAGCACGTTCACGATAGACCAACTCAGCGATCCGACAACCAACATCACCAGGTACAGCCACAGGAACTCCTTGCGGCCGTAGGTCAACTCGATGTCGCGCCCAAGAAACCAAAGCCCCAGCATGTTGAACAGAATGTGACCCCAGTTGCTCGGGTCGTGAGCGAACCCGTAGCTGAGGAATTGCCACCACATCCACGGCTCGAAGATAGTGGAGCTATGTGCGGCCAGCAGGTCGGTGATCAGGTTCGTGCCGGAAGTCAGCAGTCCATTGGCAAGAAAGACCACTACGTTGATCAGGATCAGCCGGCCGATGATCGTGCCGGGCGCGCGGACCGAGAACGCCGGCTCAGCTTGGCGATAGTAGTCTCGGTCGTAGATGCCCATCTTTTAACTCAAACTGTACACGCTAGCATTTGGGAAAACGTGATATGCTTGGAAAATAGGGGCTCGGGACTCGGGGCTCGGGACTGGAGGGTTACATTCAATAACCCCGAGCCCCGAGCCCCGAATCCCTAGTCCCTACGGTGTTTTCCGAGCAAAACGTCCCAATCCATTTACACTTTGAGTAACTAGTGTTCCCCGGCAGTGCTCTGCGCCACCCTTTGGGTGCGGGCATCAATTTGCCGGGCCGCCTCCAACTGGATTTTGGCGATCTGGCCCGCCGCGGCCTTGTTGCTAGCAATCATTCGGGTGACGGCCGCCCGCAGCGCAGCCACTTTCGCTTTCAGGAGCTTATGGTGGGCGGCCGCCGCGTCGCGCTGCAGAACGATATCGACCTTCTTCTGCTCCAATTGGGCCACCTCCTCCTCGCGTAACGCAACCTGCCGTTGCGCGCCGTCCAGCGCAACCTTGGCATACTGATAGTCCCGCTCGGCGGATTCCTCCAGGTCGAACAATACCGACCGCCAATGGTGATACCACTTGAAAAAGACCTCGTAGTCGCAGTTGTCGTCGATGGGCATGATTTCGTAGAGGGTCCACGGGCCTTTGCTCCGGCCGAGGCGCTGGAGTTCCCGCTGCGTCAGTTTCATCGACGGCTCAAACTGCACCTGTCTCTCTTTCTCGGGGGCGGCCGTAACCTTGAACTCGCCCAGGTAGCTGCCCTGCTGCTGCACGTCGGCCTCTTCAAAGACGTACAATACGGTCTTTTCGGCGATTCGGTGCGGGTCGGGCAGGTCGGTAGCCACGGTGACCTGGCCGGTCTGCGGATCTACCTGCTGCGGCTCGCAGTTGTACCACACCCGACCCCGGTCGATCAGCAGCTTGTGCAAGTCCAGCCGGAGCCGCTCGATCCCCAGGCCGACCTCCTCGTTTTCTTCCTGCCCGCCATCGACCAATTGGCAGCTCTGCTGCTCGGTGGCATCAATCTGTTCCTGATGCTCTCTGGCCAACTCACGCCAGTACTGCTGGGTCTTCAGCGTCCGCGCCCCCATATAGAAGAAGACCACCGAGGCCAGGGAGATGAACCCGATCAGAACCTTGTTCCAGATGCTCATACCTTGATGATATTCACGGGCGGTGGCGGTGTCAAGCGAGTGCCGCATCTTCCCGGCCTGTGCAGGCAGGCCAGCTACCTACGTCCCCACATAACCCCCAACCACCCTCACCCGGATAATCGTTCAAGTCCAAACTCGTTGCGGCCGAAAAGCTGAATAGCAATATGTGCTTGTTTAGCCGCCGGGCTTGCCCGGCGCGTTTGCCATGGAGCAAATTGGCCCCCGAACAACGCGCCGGGCAAGCCCCAATACCGTTGAATTAAGGGCTGAATTGGCAGCAACACAGTGGCACCGGCGTCCCGCCGGTGTGGCGTAACTCGTGGTGACGCCTATATTTGTGCGCACCGGCGAGACGCCGGTGCCACTGTGTTTCCCTTGATATCACCACTAATTCAACGGTATTGGGGCAAGCCCGGCGGCTAAACTACATACACATCCTCGGCAACAGTCGAATTGAAGGTGACAAACCACTACGCGGTATGGGTATCGCTGCTGGGACTGCTGCTGCCGATCGCCGGGTGCAGCCGGGCATTTTACCGACACCAGGCTGACAGCGAGGTGTACGCGCTGATCGGCCGCGCGGACCAGCAGACTCGCTCCCCGCTGGAGGACTACAGCATCCAACCGGGGCCCCAGTCGCGCATGTTCGATCCGAACTGCCCCGACTGCCCACCAATGCCGCCGGACGATCCGACTTCGCACCGGCTGATGCACTGCGTAGACTGCAAGCGGGGTTGGCCGTTCTGGGGTTGCTATGGTCATACCCCGTACGTCGCAAACCCCGCGTGGAAGGACTATCTCCACCGCGGCGAAGACGGCACGGTAGTGCTGGACCGCCGGGCGGCGATGCAGTTGGCACTGTTGAACTCGCGAGAGTACCAGAATGAGCTGGAAGAGCTGTACCTCTCGGCGTTGGATGTGACCTTCGAGCGGTTCCGCTTCGACGCCCAGTTTTACGGCGGCAACTCGACCTTCTTCACCGCCGACGGGCCCGGCCGCAACGGCAGCCTGGGAAGCCGGCTTCAGACAGACACCGGCTTGCACGTGCAGCGACTGCTGGCCACCGGCGGCGAGTTGATCGCCGGCATGGCCAATTCGCTGGTCTGGCAGTTCGCCGGGCCGGACGATTATACGGCAACTACGCTGCTGGACTTCTCGCTAGTCCAGCCGCTGCTGCGGGCGGGCGGGCGGGCCGTCGCGCTGGAAAGCCTAACCGACAGCGAGCGGGCACTGCTGGCGAACATCCGCCAGATGGAACGATTCCGCCGTGGCTTCTACGCCCAGACTATCACCGGCCGCAATGCGGGTCCTGGACCCGCGCGCGGCGGCATCGGCCTGGCCGCCGTTGCCGCAATGCCCGGCGCGGCGGCCGGCGGAATCTTCAGATTGCTGGAAGACCGGTTGCGCATCCGCAACCAGCGGACCGACGTGGCCGGACTGCGGGACAGCCTCGAGCAATTCGAGGCACTCAACGAGGTCGGCCGGGTCGATCGCCTACAAGTTGACCAGATCAGGCAGCGTTTGTGCGGTTCCCAAAGCCGGCTGTTGACCATCCAGACAAGCTACCAGGACCAACTAGACAGTTACAAGATCAGCCTGGGACTGCCGCCGTCGCTGGAGTTGCGGATCGACGACCCGCTGCTGGAGCAGTTCAACCTGATCGATCCGAAGCTGACCGCAACCCAGGACACTGTTGCCGAGTTGTTGGACCGATTGCGTGATCGTCGGCCGGGTGCGGAAGCCCGGGCAGTAGCAAGTTGTCTGGCCGAGTTAGCTTCCCTTCAGCGGGACTCGGCCGCCCAGTTGGAGTTGGTCCGGCACGACTTCGAGGCGCTCGTTCGTGCGATGCCTGCGCGTCGCCGGCGCCTTGGCCAGTTGTCCACACGCGAGGAATTCCGACGAGGCGACGTCCATCCCAGGGTGTGCGACATCAAGGCTTTGGATCGCCGTGTGGCCGAACTGAAGACGGAATTGTTCATCGGAACCGACCAAACCAAGCCACTGGCCGAGCGACTGAACGCCACCTTGGCCGAAATCGAGCAACTCCGGCAAAGCACCTCCGGGCCGAACGCCGATGGTGCCGCGTCGCCGAAGCGCTTGCGAGACCTGCTTAGCCGGCTGTCGAGCGAACTGCTGGAGCTGTCGCTGGCCCAGGCCCGGGCGCGGGTCGATACGGTGCCGGCATTGATGTCCATAGAGTTGGATCCCCAAGAGGCGCTGCAGATTGCCCGGGAAAACCGCCGCGACTGGATGAACGCCCGGGCTGCGCTGGTCGATACCTGGCGGCAGATCGAGGTAGCGGCCAACGATTTGCGCAGCGGGCTGGACCTCACATTCAGCGGCGACCTGAGCACGACGGACAACAACCCGGTCCGGTTCCGTGGCACGACGGGGCGCCTTCGCGTGGGGCTGGAGTTCGACGCCCCGTTGACCCGCCTGATCGAACGCAATGCCTACCGCCAGACGCTGATCGAGTACCAGCAGGCCCGACGCGCCTACTACACCTTCGAGGACCGCGTCAGCCAGAGCCTCCGCGGTACGCTACGGGCCATCCGGCAGAACCAACTCGACTTTGAGCTGCGCCGCGCGGCGGTCCACGTGGCCATCAGCCAGGTCGATCTGACGCGGCTTCGTCTGCAACAACCGCCGAAGCCGGGCGAGGACCAAAAACTCGGCGCCACAACCGCCCGCGACCTGGTCACCGCACTGACCGGATTGTTGGGC
Organism: Pirellulales bacterium; assembly: GCA_030605745.1. Classification (GTDB taxonomy): domain Bacteria; phylum Planctomycetota; class Planctomycetia; order Pirellulales; family Thermoguttaceae; genus JAUWHT01. Next base: position 4,886 of record JAUWHT010000404.1, read on the forward strand.
GCCCAGAACGACTTCCTGGGTATCTGGATCGACTATGAAGTCGAGCGGCTGAACCTCGACTTTGACCTTGGCACGATGGAGCTAGACGCCGAGGGCAACTGGATCGACCCGGGCCCGATCGAGCCGGAGACCTCCAACGAGCCCGACGGGCCGAAGGAAATACCGCCGCCCGAAGCAGTCCCACTGGCATTTCAAGGTCCGACCTTTAGGGTCCGCGCAGAAATAACTTGATCAATTGGGTGGCACGCCCTGAGGAACGAAGGGCGTGTTGAGCCGGGCGCCCACGCCCTTCGCTGCGCT
>JAUWHT010000095.1 GCA_030605745.1 Pirellulales bacterium
GTTTGTCTGACAGGAATGTGGAATACCACACTTGCTGTAGTAGTAACCACACTTTTCGGGTCTTTTTCGGTCCGGCCGAAAAAAAATTTTCGGCGGGTAGCTTTCGCCGTAAAGTCTTACGCTGCAACACTTTACCCCCCCGTAAGTGGCACAGGACGGGCGGAATTTTCGATTCTGGCGTTTGACAAGGTTGCACCAGATATGGTATTCTCAATGTTGTGCTTAGCAAGCATTTGTTGTTGAGGATCGAGGCCTCTGAACCGTAAGGCTCAACCCCTCGAAAAGTGCGGAGTTCGCACCTAAAAACGGAAGAGCCATATTTTCTTCTTTCCATTGTCGTAATTCCCGTTTTGCGTCAAGCCTCAGACGTGGTCGGCCTTTCTTGATTCCTCTTACTTACGCGTACCCACACTATCAAATCTGCCACCAAGCCGCAACACCCTTACTGACCGCCGACGCGCGGGGCAAGCCCCGCCGCTACACGGTGAATGCCTGGCGGGCCGCTCGGACAAATTCTCGGATCGCCGACGGGTCCTTTCGTTGCGGGCTGGACTCTACGCCGCCGGCCGTATCGACCGCGGCGGGGCGGACGGTGCGGATGGCCTGGGCGACGTTATCGGGCGTGAGGCCCCCGGCTAGCACCAACGGGGGGTGTTGTCGATCGGCGTGATACTGTGCCGCCAACGTCCAATCAGCCACCCGACCGGTGCCTCCATATTTACCCTTCTGGTGGGAGTCGATCAGCGTCATTTGCGGCAGACATCCGAGCTGCCGGCACTGCTGGAGGTATTCGCTGACCGGTCGGAGGCCGTCCGGGCCCGGGCGGAACGCACGGATCACGGGCCGGGCGCCCAGCCCGGCGAGGAACTCCGGCGTCTCGTCGCCATGCAGTTGGATCAGGCCCAATTCAAGTTGGTCGAATATCTGGCAAACGCGCCGGATGGCGGCGTTCACAAAGACTCCCACGATCAGGAAGTCGGAAGGCAGTGCGTTGACGATATCCTGGGCCTGCTCGAAACGGACGTATCGAGGGCTCCTGTGGTAGAAGTTCAGTCCCACCGCGTCGGCCCCCGCAGCAAGGACCTCCAGGGCGTCGTCGACGTTGGTGATACCACAGATCTTGATGCGGAACATGGGTTTCATTTGGCTCTCGGGCCCGCGCAGAAATAACTTGATCAATTGGGTGGCAGCACGTCCCTGAGGAACGAAGGGCGTGTTGAGCCGGGCGCCCACGCCCTTCGCTGCGCTCAGGGACGTGCCACCCTCGCTCAAACTTGTACAGGTCATTTTTGCGAGGGCCCTCACATTATCTTGGCCGAGTGGCGCGCTGTTGGCAAGCGGGCACAGAGATCAGTTTAGCCGCTGCGTCTACGCGGCGCAGCACCGCAGGTGGACATGATTCAAGCTCGAGGCCGTACCCGGCCGATGTCGAATCTGTGAGATAGTATGCGCCGCTAGTCTGCTACCCGGTGCTCCCTTTGCCGGAGAGTTGCCATGTCCGGATTTCGCAGAAGCCCCAGCCACACGGTCCGACCAGGCCCGCGCTTCAAGGTGAGCAGGGTACTGTATGTTCTCATATTTGCCGCTACTTACGTGGCGGTTCACCAATGGGGACTAGCAAAGGCCCGACAGGCGGAACCGGTCGGAAGCTGTACCTCGACGGCCAAGGTTTACATCTCCGAGCAGGCCGATCCACGCGTTGCCGACCGCACTGGCCAACCTGCGGCGAAAGCCCTGCCGGACCGGAAGCGTATCGAGCGGCAGATCACCTCGGAAGCCGCCGTGCGTCGGGCTGCCCGGCAATTGGACCCGGAAATCGAGCCGGTGCGGAAGAATCTGCGAGTCACCGCCGCTGAGACCTCTTCAGCGGGCGAACTTGGAATCGCGATCAGCTATACCGACCGGTGTCCCGAGTACACTGCCCGGTTGGTAAACGCCCTGGCCGAAGACTATGCGCATGGCTATCGCGCACAGTGGAAGGAGCGGACACGTCGGGCGTATCTCAAGGCGCGGGACGCTTTGGACCGTGCGGAGCGGGCATCGCTCGAGTCCAGTGCCCAAGTAGACGTTTTTCTCGAGCAGCAGTTCGAGCAGCAGCCGAAAACCCCATCGAAGCCACCGATGGTCGATAATCCCGAGTGGCTCGAGCGAAGCGAGCAGCTTGCGGAACTCCAGCGACGCCGGAAGGAATTGCTGGTCGATCGCACGTTGGCCCATCCGGCGGTCCAGCAGAACGCCATCCGGATAGCAGCGGCGGAGCACGAACTGGCGGCGATTCCCAGGAAGATCAGCCAAGAAGGTGAGACTTCGTCGCAGCCTGCTGCTATTCCACCCGCTACGGAGCCGGCCGACATGGCATTGGCCCAAACCGGCCGAGAGCACGCCGAGCTAGCCGGAAAGCTACGTGCACTGGGGGCGGCGGCGGATCGAGCGGGCAAAGTCCGTCAACGGGCGGCCCGCGTCGAGCGACAGGCCTGGCAGGCACAACATCAACAGCCGCGGATCAGGCTGGCGTTGGCTAGCCCGGGCAAACTTCCCTGCCCGGTCGCGGCCGGAATGGGGTTGGTGCTGGCGGCATTGGCGGCGGGCCTGGCCACGACGGCCGGCGTGGGGATGATCTCGGCCGGCGCCGCAATGGAGCCCAAGCTGACCAGTGTGGACCAGGCCCGGACCATCCTCCCGGTCCCCATCGTCGGGACGATCCCCGAGACGGGCCAAGCGAGCGAATCCAACAAAGCGGCGGCACGCCGGCAACCGGTACTGCGGCTGATGATGATCCTGGCCGGCCTGTTGCTGATTGCCGGTTGCGCGGCCGTGCTCGTCCGGTCGCTGGGCGGGTGGTGAGCTTAGCGCCCGCGCACAAATAACTTGTACGAATTCCACCAAGAGTGGCACGTCCCTGAGCGCAGCGAAGGGCGTGTTTGGGGCACCTTGCCACGCCCCGTTCCTCAGGGCGTGCCACCAATTTGTACAGTCAGTGACCCGGTGGTGCCGAATTCATGGAATGGATCGGTACAGACTTCCTTCCTTCCGGTCCGATTGAATCGACAAGGAAAGTCTGGGAAGGTGGGCCATGTACGGCACGTATTTCGACCTTGAGCAACTGCCGTTTGCGTCGGTGCCCCAGGTTGATCAGTATTTCCCGGGCGCGGCCATCGAGGCCGCACGGACGACGCTGGCTCGTTGTATCGAGCGTGGCAAGGGGGCCGGAATGGTCGTGGGGCCCTCGGGGACCGGGAAGACCCTCTTGTGCCGGGTGTTGGCCGAGCAGTTTAGGGGTTCGTTCCGGGTGGCCATGCTTTCAAGCGGCCGGCTGAGCACCCGCCGCGCCCTGTTGCAGGCGATCCTCTACGAGTTGGGCCGGCCTTACCGCCAAATGGACGAGGGGGAATTGCGCTTGGCACTGGTCGAGTACCTGATCGCCGCCGAGGAGTGTCCGCGTGGCATGGTGCTGCTGGTCGACGAGGCCCACAGTCTGCCGCTGAGCCTGCTGGAAGAGATCCGCATGTTGACCAACGTTACTCGCGACACCGAGCCCGCAGTTCGCCTGGTCATCGCCGGCGGCAGCGTGTTGGAGGAGCGTTTTGCCAGTCCCAAGCTCGATTCGTTCAGCCAGCGGCTGGTCGCACGATGCTACCTGGAAGCGTTCAACCGGACCGAGACACAGGAGTACATCCATGCGCGGATTGGCTCTGCCGGTGGAGACGCTGGGCGGGTCTTCCCAGCAGAGGCGTGCCAGAGCGTCTACCAAGCGACCGGCGGGGTGCCGCGGCTGATCAACCAGGTATGCGATCATGCGCTGCTGTTGGCGTACGTCGGCGGCCGAGAAACGCTGGAACCGGCGCAGATCGAAGAGGCTTGGGCCGACTTGCAGCAGTTGCCTACCCCATGGAACGGGGAATCCGCCGACCAGAGCGCCGACAGCGGCGTGATCGAATTCGGCGGTCTGGACGAGCAGTCCACCGGGCCCGACGCCCAGCCGCCGACCGACGAGCGGTCGACGGACGGGGAGTCGGCTGCACCTTCTTTGCGCATCTCGCCGGAAATCGACCAGGCAGAACTACCGGGCGGTGAACCGTCCGAACAGTTGGAACAGATCGAGGAGATGTTGGCCGAGGTGGAGGAAGACTTCCAGCCGGCCGGCTCGATCATGCCCGAGGTGGAACTGGTATTCGACGCGCCGGACGACCCGTTCGGCGAGCAGTTTGAGCATGAAGAGGTCGTCGCCGACCGCTACACCCCGCCGGACGAACCAGCAGCCGAACAGCCGGTCGAGGCCGCGGAGCACACTGAGGAGGAGATGGTCGTCGATGACGAGGTCGTCAATGACCACACTGCGGTAACCTGTCCGATCACCCCCGTACCGCGGCAGGAGTATGGCCGGTTGTTTGCCAGGCTTCGCCGCGGCTGAGGAAGACTACGAACTTAGTTCAAGTTTTGCACATATTTCAACCGTTTTCGAGGCGGTTGCTCGGCGTTTTTGTTGGTCGGTTCAGCGGGCTGGACTCGCCGTCGACCCCTTGGGGCCGACGCGCGGCGCTCTCAGCCCGCCAAGCTGAGAAAA
>JAUWHT010000020.1 GCA_030605745.1 Pirellulales bacterium
TAGTAAGCTGCATGGGTCGGCCTCCTTGCCTGCGGGAATGTTTTGTGACGGTTGAATCACATGCTATCCCAAATTGGCCTGGAGGCCGATACCATTTCAGCTACATTTCGAGCCCGAAAATGTGCAAAACTTGAACTAAGCGCCCGCGCACAAATAACTTGATCAATTGGGTGGCACGCCCTGAGGAACGAAGGGCGTGTTGAGCCGGGCGCCCACGCCCTTCGCTGCGCTCAGGGACGTGCCACCCTCGCTCAAACTTATACAGGTTATTTTTGCGCGGGCCCTAACTTCACCGTGTAGCGGCAGGGCTTGCCCCGCGCTACGGACAAGGACGCGTGTCAACTGAGTTGAACTACCCAACAGAAACACCGCAGGTCAGCAAATCATGAGCCGCATGTTGGAAGCGCTTAGGCAGATCGAGGCGAGATCGGCAGAACCACCGGCGAGCGACGACTTCGTGCCGCCGGAGGAACCCCCGTCGAACGACTCGCCTCCCCCGGACGAAACCCAGCAAGAAGACCGGCAGGTCGAGCCGGAGGAACCGGTCGGAGCCGAAGAACCGGTCACAGCCGAAGAACCGGTCGTCGAGGCGGCGCTCTCGCAGGTGGACGCTGCGGCAGCAATGGTCGCCGACTCGCTGGCTCACGAAACGTTCCTGGGGGTTGAAGACGAACACACCCGAGCGTACACCAAACTGGCCGATAACATCCTTTCGCAGTTACCCTCGGACCGGCCGGCTACACTGATGTTCACCAGCCCGGGCGACGGGACCGGCAAGACCGGGTTGCTGGTTCCGCTGGCCACGGCGCTGCTGGAGCGGACCACCGGCGAGCTGCTGGTGATCGACGGCAACTTGCACAAGCCGGGGCTGGCGAGCCGCCTGGGCGTCGAGGCGGACCGCGGGCTGGCCGACGTGCTTCTGGGCGCGGCGAACTGGCAGCAGGTAGTCCGGCCGACCGTGGTAGAGCGGCTGAACATACTGCCCGGCGTGGAATTTCCCGCAACAGGCGGCCGCCCGCCGCAGCGGCTCAACCTTGAACCACTGCTCGAAGAACTGGCCGACCACTACAAGCTGGTGCTTATTGATACGGCCTCGCTGGCCTATCCGGAGGTGGCCCAGATGAGCCGATATTGCGACGGCACGTACCTGGTGGTTCGGATCGGTCACACCCGTCGCCGGACAGTTGCCGAAGCCGCTCGCGTGCTCCAGCGCTGCGGCGGCCGCCTGCTGGGATGCGTAGTGCTTGGCAAGCCCGGCAGTTATTGACCTAAGGCAGAAAAGTCGGGTATACTTCTTGCTAGTAAGAGTAATATCCAGATAGGCTAACACATCGAGAGGCTGTTGTCATGAAAGTCACCTCCAAGGGACAAGTGACGATCCCGGTTGAGATTCGTGATTGCCTGGGGATTCTTCCGGATAGCGAGGTGGAGTTCGCCGAAGAAGGTGGCAAGGTCGTATTGCGCAAGAAGGCTGTGCCCGGTGTGCGCGGGCAGCGGTTGGTCGATGCGATCCGGGGAAAAAGCACTGTCAAGATGACGACCAACCAGATCATGGCACTAACGCGTGGAGAGCCAAAGCAATGAAGGCTGCAATGGTCGATTCGTGCGTTCTGCTCAATGTACTCACCGAGGATCCAGATTGGTTTCAGTGGTCGTCCGAGGCGTTGGCAAGCGCGGCCGACAGCAGGCAGTAGTGGCATTTGCATCTTGCGGGGGCAACCATCACTACTGTCTACTGTCGCCCTGACCCCACGAGAACACTTATTCTCGCCGCAAGACATAGTCGATGTTGTCGATGTCGACCAGGACGTTGATAATACAGGTCTTCATCCGTCGAATCCTTCCGTGGTCCTCAAAATCGTCTTTGATTCCGGCTAGGTCTCTGAGGATCGAAATCAGTTCATTTCGGTACGCGCCGTAACCTCGCGGGGTCAACCGAAACAAGTAATGGCTTTTCCCCGGAGCCTCGCCGAGCAAGTTGGTCACATGAAATTCTCCCGGGCATGGGCGTTGTTTCTGTTCTTCCGGCCAATTCTCGAAGTAGACATCCTCGCTTCGCAGGTAAACGTCGACCAGCTTCCGAAGCACTTGCGGGTTCCTGGGCCGGTAATACTTTTCGATGACTTCCGCCAATACATCTTCGACGTTTCGGGTTGTGTCTGAAAGGATTCGGCCGGCCACGGCGATGTTTACCTCCGTGGCGGGATTGATCACGGGGGCCTGGTAAATCATGCTGCCGCGAGCACCGTCTTTATAGTGCTGCTTGATTGCATTTCCCGTGCCCTTGGGATACGGAAGGAAATACGACAGACGGTTCCGCCGCACGCAAGGGCACATCCAGATCCCGCCCGAGGTGCCATAGTCGCAGTGGAGCTTCTCTATGAATGCCTTTCGTTGATCGGGGGGCACGATCGTTCCGGCCCATCCCTGATCCATGAAGCAGTCAATGTGTTTGCTCATCTCGACGACGTGCTCTTCTTCCTCGGGCGTAAAGGGCGTGACATTGCCCTTGATCCACGCGATGGGGATCGATGACACGAATTTGTCCGGCCACTTGTCATGGATGTAGTCGGCCGCCCGTATGTTCAGCCGGCAGTTGTATCCCACGCGGCCGTACTTGCCGGCACATTGTGGGCACATGCAGCATCCCAGGTCGGCGCTTTCCAGGTGAACGCCGCCGAAATCGAAATCGCCCAGTGCGCAGTCGAGAATCTTTTCCACGTACTTCCATGCTTCCTCTTTGGCACCGCACATCGCGTGCGGATGTGGATTCCCATTTTTATCGACGCCCCGCACGGCGGGAGTATGCTCAATGATTTGATCGTACCCCCAACTGAAGAGCCCCATGCCGAGATTGACCGTCATGCCGCGCTTGTTCGCCTCCTCGATCAGTTTTTTGACCTGCTGCCGGCGGTCCTTGTCCGAAAAGGCGCCCACGATGTCTGGTGGATAACCGTAAGTCGCAAACAACCCGAAGCTTTCAAGGGTGTTGAACCCGGCTTCGCTCTGCACGTCCAAGGCTTTGATCGCGCTGTTGATCGTTTCGTCATCGAGCTGCGGTGCGGGCCAGTTCTGCAACGGCAGGGGATCCTCCCGCATGTCGTTGATCCAACAGCTAAACGCAATTCGGTACTTGTACGCCTTCTTCGCATTAGCTTCGGCGTTCTTTTTTCCTCCAATTTCCAGTGCCGCCATGGACGGGCTCGCCGCCAGGCAAGCCCCCGCCAGCGATGCGCTCTTCACGAAATCTCGTCTGCTTACTCTCATCATCTTTGGTCCTCCCTATGTTGGCGTCGGGCGCCCCTGGACGAGACACAACCCGAGGATACAGCCCCAAGTATACTTGGCTGTCCGGGGAAGTCAACAGTTGGGGCGCCGCGGGAAAGCCGGTTGCGTCGTGCGGAAGTTGTTGCTGGTGGGCGGGTTATGGTGGAGCGGATAAGGATACAAGACCCCCCCGAGATCCCCAATCAGGGGATGTCGCCAAATGCAGCACGGTGTGATTCAATTACGTCTTGCACGATCCAGGCTGTTGGGATATAATTCAACAGGTTACCATGGGCACGCGCATTACTCGAAATCGACGACTGACGGAAGAGGAAAGTGCTAAGTATCGAACAGTCCGCGAGCAGATCGCCGAGGAGTTGCCGGAGATCAGGCGGCGCGCTAAGGCGGCCAAGCAGCGCATTCTGCTGAAGCAAGTGCTCAAGGCGCTCAAAGAGGAACGTCAGCGGCAAGGAATGAGCCTGAGGGACTTGAGCCAGCGAACGGGCATCGACCGCGGTTCACTCAGCAAGCTGGAGAACGACCCTGACCCGAACGTCACCATCAACACTCTGATGAGATACACCCAAGCCATCGGCAAGACGATCACGGTTCAACTCGAGGATGCACGGTAAACCCTGGGCCGGGCAATTTGCAATTTCCTACTGCACCAGCCGTACTTGCGGGTTGGTGATGATCTCCTCGAAGATATCGGTCAACCGCTGCTCGTACTCGGCCGGGTTGCCGGTTCCCCGGGTGCTTTGGCCGTCGTCGTCGGCCGTGCCGCCCAGCCGCGCCATGCGGTCCATGAGGTCGTAGTCGGTACCCAGCCCCAGACCCACCGGGAAGGTGTACCACTTATCCCCCTGCATCTGAGCGGCCTCCATCAGTGCGGCGTCTTTCCAGTATTCGCCGGTGTTGTAGAACTCTTCGCTCTGGTCGCTCTGCGCGATGTAATCGTCGATGTCGGCCGAGTCGATGGTGTAGAGGTTGGGCACGCCGTCGGTCAACAGCACAACGATCTTGTTAGTCGAATAGCGTCCTTGACCTCCGTCGTCTTGTGGCTTGATGTGCTCTTTGGCCAGTGTCATTCCCGGCTGGGTGGCAGTGGTTGCGCCCTTGTCGCCGACGGCCTGTAATTCGGTGCAGGCCAGCATCGCCTGGTCGTAATCCGCCGTCAGCGATTGCAGCACGGTCGGTCCGCCGCCCTTGAGCGTATCGAAGACGATGATCGACACCCAGTCGCGCTGGGAGGTGTCGGAGATCGATGAGTTACGATCCTTGACCACTTGGATTGCGGCGATAAGCGACCGGCGTGCGGCGTGCATCGGTTGCGTCCGCGGCGGGAAGCTGAACGTGCCGCCGGCCGTGTCCTCGCTGTGCCAAGGGCAGTGCGGGCTGTGCTTCGAAAGCGGCACGTACTGGCTGCCCACCGGCCTGCGGTCCCTGCCGTGATCCACCATGAACTGCACGTACGTCCGGTAGCCGATCTTGTTGCGGAAACCCCTGGGAACGCTGCTGCTGGCATCGGGAAACGTGCTCTTGTTGGGGTTGTTGAACTTGTGGATCCGGTCGCCGTCCTGGTTGGGCGGGATCCGGCCGCGGTTGTACGGCGGCGTGCCGGGTTTTGCACCCAGCAGCAACTGCGATACCAGTACGCCTTCCCAGGCGCCCGGGGCCATGGCCAGTTGATGTTGGGGTGGCAGTTCAACTGCCGCCCCAACAACACGGGTGGACAAAAACGCACGATGATGTCGAGGATCGGCCGTCCAGGCGGCATACCACGGGCTATCGTGGCCGGGCAGCAGCCAACCGGTAGGAGGCTTCGGCGGGGGTGGGGGTGGGGGTGGACCGCCACCACCTCCGCCACCGCCACCGCCGCCTCCTACACCACCGCCACCGCCTCCTCCTCCACCAGACGGCTTGATCTTCACCGACCGGATGATGTAGTCGAGGTACTTCTCCCAGTAGGCGTAGTTGGTAGAGCTGTTGGGCGTCGGCTTGGCATTGGGCATGATCGCGGCAATCTGGTAGTCGATAAGCGCCGAATATGCCTTCTGCTTGCGCTTTGCCTCGTTGTGCCACGGGCGGATGCGGTACTTCCACGGGATGTACCACTTGGTGAGCAGCCCGCCGTTCTTCGTCAGTTCGGCGTAGGCCCATTTGTTCTGCGGAATACCCCACGGGGCGGCCAAATACTGCAACGTCCCAGGAAACGACCCGTACCCGAAGTCGTCGTACAAGTCCTGCATCAACTCGTCGCCCACGGTGGGATATCCTTCCGGGGCGAAGGTGTCGTTGATCTCGCCGGTGGCCCAGCACGGTTCGGTATCGTCGTTCATCGATCCGGACAGGTCAACCACGAATGCAATATCGCGTGGGTTTGCCATGGCCACGGCCGAGGCCTGCTGGGCGTAACCGTTCACGCAACCGCTTGATGGGCCTTCGGCCGTGCCGAAGTGTTACCCATGAGCGATCATTCTTAGTATCGCATAAATCCGAGACAGGGTCAAGTACCCGAATCTCGATCGGTCTGGATTTCCTGGTTGGTGGG
>JAUWHT010000432.1 GCA_030605745.1 Pirellulales bacterium
ACGTGCGGGTCGTCTGTGCCACTAATCAGCAACTCGACAAGATGGTGGCCGAAGGCGAGTTCCGCGAGGACCTGTGGTTTCGGGTCAACACGTTCGAGATTGCCTTGCCGCCCCTGCGCGAGCGGCTTGAAGACGTGGGACTATTGGCACGACACCTGGCCACCCGGTTCGGCGCCGCCGCCGGGGCGGACGACCAGGTCTTCACGCCCGAGGTGCTGGCCGCGCTTAAGGAACACACCTGGCCGGGGAACGTGCGGGAGCTGGCCAACGTGATCGAGCACGCGATGATCCTCTGCGACCAGCCGCCGATCACTCCGGAGCACTTGCCACGCCGATTCACCTCCCGGTGGGTACCCATGTCAGGCTGCAGGCCGACCGGCCCGCGCAACCTCCGCGAACTCGAGATAGAGGCGATCCACGACACTTTGGACCATCACGGCGGCAACAAACCCAAGGCCGCCAAGGAACTGGGCATCAGCCTGAAGACGCTCTACAACAAACTGAACCAGGCCGCCGCGCTAAGCAAGTCGGCGTGAGCCGGTCGCAGCTTCATCGCGGCATTTGCCGGCTATCGGCTGATTCTTGTTCTGCGGCCTGAATGGATCGCCACCACTTGGCGACTTCGCCGTCCGAGGTCGCCAGATGTTCCCGGACCTCAGTGCGGATTTGTGCTTCGGTCAATCCTTGCCATTGCTTCCGCAGTTGGGCCTGGATGTTGTCCTTCATTTGGACACAGTCGAACTTCTTTGCAGTTTTCACTACACAAACTCCCTGGGCGAGCGGATTTCCATCATGGGATATCCTTCGCACAAGTTTACGGCATTGAACATATGGATTTTGTCCAGGTGAACGATATGTCTGAAGTTCCAACTCAGAACGACGTCTGCTCTGGCGATGCTTGCAAGAGCCACATGATGGGCGTCGTTGGTCTGCTGAACCCCTACTACGTGAGCATCCAAATATTTGGTCAGCAGATCCTCTGATTCTTCGCTCATGTACACCCTTTCCACCGCATCTGCCGACAATTGGGCAAGGATGGCACGTACGTCCGGCGGGGCATTGTCCAACTCGCGACCCAGCAAGTCGGAAACCAGCAGAACCATCCCGCCACGGTTTGCCATTTCCAAAACGTACCGGCTGTCCTGGGCAAATTCCTCATCCAGGCACCCACCGATCACCGAGGTATCGATGTAAACCCGTAACTTCATCGGCAAATCTCCATTTCCACACCCACCGTTGGGGTGGCAGTCCCCAACAGGTGTGCAACACCGCATGCGGCTTCAGGCGACCTTCCGCACCACGCCGACTACCACGCCGAGCAGCCGGGCGTTCTTGACGTAGATCGGCTTCATCGAGGAGTTGGCCGGTTCCAGCCGGATGCGCTTCTTTTCGGGGAACCAGCGTTTCAGCGTGGCCTCGTTCTCCTCGGTCAGTACGACGACGATTTGGCCCCTTCGGGCAGTTCTCTGTTTGCGGATGACCACGTAGTCGCCGTCGGTGATTTGGTCTTCGATCATCGAGTCGCCGCTGACCTGGAGCACGAACAGGTTCTTGTTGGCCGGATCGAAGATCTCATCAAAATCGACCCGCTCGTCTTGCTCGATGGCCTCGTGCAGCACCCCGGCGGCGATCCGCCCGGCCATGGGCAGACCCCGCTCTTCGATCGGCTCGGCCGCCAAGCTGATCGCACGCGACATGTTCGGCTCGCGGGTGATCAGCCCCTTCTTTTCCAGGGCCTTCAGATGGCAGACGACCCCGTTGGGCGAACCAATGCCGAAATGCTGGCCGATCTCGCGAACCGTCGGCCCATAGCCGCGCTGGCGGATCTTCTTGCGGATGAACTCGTAAACCGCTTTCTGGCGGCGAGTCACATTCTCGAACGATATCATAACACCCCCCTGTGTGGGTATTCCAGTCAAACAGACGTTAATTCCTGAATTCCTGAACGATAGTACAATATACGGGTGTACATGTCAAGAAGAGTTTGTCGTACTTGCACTGGTGTGGCCCGCACGTATAATAAAGTTATGTCTTTCCTGCCCGATGTTCTGTGGCGATTCCTGGGAACCGCTTGCTGTGTGGCACTGGTGGGGTGTGCGGCCGAGGTGCCCGACGCCGCGCTGAATCCCAACGAACTCATGCCCGATAAGGCCGCGCCGCTGACAGACAGCAAAGACGGCTCACCGTCGATGTACGACGACGCCACGGTGACAATTGGGCAGATTGGCGAAGATGGGGACTACTCAGGACCCATGTTCCTGCACGACGACGATCCGACAGCGAACGGCTGGGCGCGAGAAGGTGCGAAGTATGCCTTGCCAAAGTTCGTCTACGACCGCAAGCAGGTGAAGGCCGACCGGATCGAACAGGACAAGGACCTTTCAGTGCCGCCGATTTCGTCCGATCCCGACGCGCTGTTCGGCATTGACCAGGAAGACAACGGCTGGTCACGAAGTGGGAAACCACGCTAAACACTCAATCATTAGTGTGTCGTTGCCCCGGCGGTCAGCACCAGGTTATCACGGTGAATCACTTCGTCGTACGGGCAGTGTCCTAGTGCGGCGGCGATCTGGTCGGTCTTCAGGCCCTTGATCCGCCGGACGTCGTCGGCATTGTAGTTGGTCAAGCCGCGGGCGAACTCGACGCCGTCCGGGTCGCGTAGGCCGATCACGTCACCTTTGCCAAATTGCCCCTCAGCCCGAAGCACGCCGATCGGCAGCAGGCTGCGGCCGTGGCGCTGGATGGCCTCTCGGGCGCCGGCGTCCAGCAGCAAGTGACCCCGCGGCTGGACGGTCAGCCCGATCCAACGCTTCCGTGCGGCCACTGTCTGTCCTTGGGCCAGGAACAGCGTGCCGACCGGCTCGGCGGCGAGGATGCGGACTAGCACATTCGGGGTGTGGCCGCCGACGATAATCGCGTTTTCACCCGCCGTGGTAACCAGTCGGGCAGCCTCGAGTTTGCTGGCCATTCCCCCCTTACCCAGCCCGCCGCTGCGGTCGCGGACCAGGTCGAAAATCGATTGGTCCAGCCGCTCGACCGTGGGGATAACCCGGCTGGCCGGATCGCCCGGATCGCCGTCGTACAGCCCGTCCACGTCGGAAAGCAGCACCAGCAAGGGGGCCCGGATCAGGTTGGTCACGATCGCAGCCAGCCGGTCGTTGTCGCCGAAGGTGGTTTGCAGTTCGTCGACGGCCACGGTGTCGTTCTCGTTGATCACCGGCACCGCGGCGAGTTCCAGCAGGCTGAGAATGGTGTTTCGGGCGTTGAGGTATCGGGTACGATGGTCGAGGTCCTCGGCGGTCAGCAGGACCTGGGCCGCGTGATGGCCGTGGGTTCGTAGCGACCGCTCGTAGGCCTCGACGAGCACGCTTTGCCCGACGGCCGCAACGGCCTGGAGCTGGGCCAGGTTGTCGGGGCGGCGCTTCAACCCCAGCCGTCCCATCCCGGCCCCCACCGCCCCAGAACTCACCAGCACAACCCGCCGGCCGGTGGCGATTACCTGGTGCAACTGCCCGGCCAACTCGGTGATCCGCCCCTGGTCGAGCAATCCATTGTCCTGCGTCAGCACCCGGGTACCGACCTTCACCACGATCGTGCCGGCCGCGATGGCGATTTCCTGACGCAATAGGTCGGTCATGGCTGCAAGACTCACCCGTGTAGCGGCGGGGCTTGCCCCGCGCGCGTTTAACATACCGCGGTTTCAGCCATACCGAAAGGGCCGGTTGTGTGAATCGGTCCCCGGCCATAAAATCGTTTAGCAGCCGCCGGTACGGCGGCAAAGACCCTTATAGGGGTAGTTGAAAAAGGAAGCCATACGTGCCGACAACAGCACCGACCGGACTGAACCTCTCGCCGCTCGATCTGGTCGTATTCTTCGGATTTCTTGCGGTCGTCGTCGGCATTTCGCTCTACGCATCGCGCAGGGAACAGACTTCCGAAGATTACTTTCTGGCCGGACGCCGGCTGACGTGGTGGTTGATCGGATTCTCGCTGATCGCCTCGAATATCTCTACTGAACACTTCGTCGGCATGGCAGGCTCGGCCTTCGGACGGATAGGATTGGCAATCGCCAGCTACGAGTGGATGGCGGCCGTCACGCTGGTACTGGTAGGATGGTGGTTGCTGCCCAAGTTCCTAAAGGCCGGTATCTACACCATGCCGGAGTTCCTCGAGTATCGCTACGACAGCATCACGCGGACGATCATGGCCACGTACCTGATGGTGGCCTACGTTATCGTGCTCCTGGCCACGGTGCTATTCAGCGGGGCGGTTGCACTAAACGGCATCTTCGACATCCCGCGCGTCTTTGTCGACCGGTTCGGCATGACCGCCCGGGACGCCGAGTTTTGGGCAACCGTTGCCGGGGTGTGGTCGATCGGTATCATCACCGGCGCGTACACCGTCTACGGCGGACTGAAGGCGGTCGTCTGGTCCGACCTGTTGCAGGGCGGTGCGCTACTGATTGGCGGTGCAATCGTTACCATACTCGGGCTGCAGATTCTCGGCGGCGGCAACCTGATCGACGGCTGGCAAAACTTCGCCGCGACAAACCACGCAAAGCTACACACAGTGCTGCCGTGGAACGATCCCGACGTGCCATGGCTGGCTGTGTTCGTCGGTGGACTGTGGATTCCGAACCTTTTCTACTGGGGCATGAACCAGTTCATCACCCAGCGCACACTCGGGGCCAAAAACCTTGCAGAGGGTCAGAAGGGGATCATGTTCGCCGCGGCCATCAAGCTGTTTATCCCGTTTATCATCGTGGTCCCCGGCATCATGGCCTTCCAGCTTTACGGCGAGGAGATCATGGCCCTGGGCGGCTCGAACCCGGGCGATAAGGCCTATCCGTACATGATCAGTCGCATCCTGCCGCCTCAGTTGCGCGGCGTGATGTTTGCCGCACTATGCGGCGCGGTGATGAGCACGTTCAACTCGGGCCTGAATTCCGCCTCGACCATCTTTACGATCGATATCTACAAAAAACTCATCAACCCGAACTCTTCTCCACACAATCAGGTAACCGTCGGACGAATTGCCACGGCGGTGATCGTCGTGGTCTCGTGCCTCTGGGCGCCGGCTATCTCCAGATTCGAGGGTGTCTTTTATTACATTCAGGAGATTTGGGGATTCATCACGCCGGGTATCGTGGCCGCGTTCCTGGTCGGACTTGTCGTGAAAAAGTGCCCGCCCTCGGCCGCCAAGGGGGCGTTGATCCTGGGACTGCCGCTGTACGGCTTCTGCCGATTCGGCAAGCACCTTTGTGCAACGCCGGCCGTCGAGTGGTTCAACTCCTGGGCGTTCCTGCACCACATGGGACTGGTGTTCCTTGTGCTGGTCGCCTATATGCTTATTGTCACCGCCGTAAAACCGCTCCGCGAACCGGTGATAATGCCAACCTCCGAAATAGACACCACCGTGCATCCGCACGTGTATCTATGGGGCACGTTGGTAATCGGCGCGGCGGCCGTGCTTTATGTGATCTTCTGGTAGCCAACAAACCACTATGCCTTGCGGAACTCGGCCCGGTAGACCGGCCGGTTGTGCAGGCGGACGCGGCGCTCGAGATGCGTGCGATAGGCCATATCGTGCTCGGCCGGGGTCTCGGGCACTTCCAGCGGCCCGATCAGCCGGGTGTGTGCGGCCAATAACTCCAGCGACGCGTGAAAATACTCCTCCACGTCGGTCCAGAAATGGAGCACCCCGCCGCCGCGCAGTGTCCGCTCGAGGTCGCGCACAAACGACTCCTTCATCACCCGCCGCTTCTTGTGCCGCTTTTTCCACCATGGGTCGGGAAAGTAAACGTGTACGGCGGCCAGCGAGCCCTCGGGCAGCAGTTCGCTGAACACTCGCAGCACGTCGGCCACGACGACGACGGCATTAGTCAATTGTTGCCTGGCCAGTGCGGCCGCAGCGAATCGGGCGTACTTCACCGAGACTTCGATCCCCAGGAAATCCACCTCCGGCCGCCCAGCCGCCGCAGTACGCAAAAAAAGCCCCTTCCCCGAGCCAACATCAACCTCCAGCGGCGCAACCCGTCCAAACAGCGCCGCGGCATCCCACGGAGAAGGCAACTCGTCGAAAGCCCTCAAACAGCCCGACAGATCAAGCGCGGGATCAATCTTTCTCAACGCACGGCGACCCATAGTGGTAGTCAGTGGTCAGTGGATAGTGGTCAGTGGATAGTGGTCAGTGAGGGGGTGGCAATTTATTGCCACCTTTCCGTGGATAGTGGTCAGTGGGTAGTGAGGGGGTGGCAATTTATTGCCACCTTGAGGGGACGGCACCTGTATAGAGCAAGAAGTCAATTCATTCTGGAATACAGCTCATCCCAATAAATTTGCAACCTGTGTTGCGCTAAGCTATCAGCTCTCAGCCGTCAGTCTGAAAACCCGCAAAAAACATTGTTCCCAGGAACTGAAACCTGATAGCTGATAGCTGAAAGCTGATATGAGCCATATTCTCCGTAAGCAGCCAGATATTGGCAAGGAGGCAGAATAGGCTCAATTAGTCCGGCCACGCCGATTCCCCAGCCCCGTACCGGGTGCGTCGGGTGATTCCGCCAGGATGATTCAGCCGTAGCCAGACCTCTACGCATCAAACTCGCCGGTGGACCGTACCACGCCACGTCGCCAGCCAATAGACGCCAGACGATCGTGCCCGATGACGCCAACCTGGCAGTCGCACCCTATTTGTCGCGTCGCCGATTCGGGTATAATGCAACCGAAGTGGCCACCCTACATCGAAAATCGCGGTAAATACTGTTCACTATTCATGCTTTGACGCCAGATTCCCCGGGAAATCTCCAACAGGTCAGAATCTGATCTTATGAGCCAAGCTGTCATCGAAAACCCGATTCTGAACTCTCCATTCGCCGAGCCGACACGGCATTTTCGGTTCTCCGACGAAGGCATTACGGACGAGATCGTCAACGACCGCCGTAGCAGTTCCTATTTTGTCCCTATTGCCCAACCAAGGAAGAAAAAGGGCAAGGAAACTCAACTCGTCTTCGAGACCGAATGGACCCGGGACCGCGTCAAAGAGAACAAGTTCATAAACCAAGTTCGCGGCCGGGTCGCAATGTGGCGAGAGGGACGCTATCCCGGTGTTACCAAGACGACCGCCAAGCTGCTTGAGTATTGGACGGACCCGACCAGAGAACGCAAGCTGTTCTTCTGCCAGATCGAAGCGCTTGAAACGGCAATCTACATTACCGAGGCGGCCAAAAAATACGGGGATGCCTGGATCGAGAACGAACTCCGCCGGGCCAATGAAGACGCCAACCCACTGCTGTTTCGCATCGCCCTGAAGATGGCCACCGGCAGCGGCAAGACCGTGGTCATGGCAATGCTCATCGCCTGGCACGCACTCAACAAACTGGCCAACACGAAGGACGCCAGGTTCTCCGATACGTTTCTGATTGCAACTCCCGGCATTACCATCCGCGATCGGTTGCGGGTGTTGCTGCCGAACGATCCGGACAACTACTACCGGCTTCGGGACATTCTGTCGAGCTACCAGCTTGCCTCGTTAGGTCAGGCGAAGATCATCATCACCAACTTCCATGCGTTCCTGTTGCGCGAGCGGGTCAAGGCCGGCAAGTTGACCAAGAGCCTACTGTCGGACGGCGGCGATAACCCGTTCACTGAAACGCCCAACCAGATGGTTCGCCGGGTGTGCCGCGAACTGGGCAACAAGAAGAACATCATCGTCATCAACGACGAAGC
>JAUWHT010000317.1 GCA_030605745.1 Pirellulales bacterium
CCTGAAGCGTTATGAAGGTGAAGTGATCAAGAAGAAGGGCGGGAAGTACGGAATCTACCAGGACTACCGCAAGCTGCTGGACGACAAGAGCGTCGACGCGGTGGTCTTGACCACTACCGAGCACTTCCGCGCGCTGCCCTGCATTCACGCCTGCCAGGCCGGCAAGGACGTTTATGCTGAGAAGCCACTGTGCCTGACCATCCGCGAAGGTCGGGCCATGGTCGAGGCGGTGCGGAAGTACAAGTGCATCTTCCAGACCGGCACCCAGCAACGCTCCCATTTTCGTAACCGTGAGGCTAACGAGTACGTGCGCAATGGGCGGATCGGCAAGGTGCACACCGTAATCTGCCAGAACTGGGTTAGTTCCCGACCTTACAGCGACTACGATCTGCCCGCGGAGCCGGTGCCCGAGGGGCTGGATTGGGATGTGTGGTGCGGACAGACCGAACCGTTGCCGTTCAACATGCGAATCTATCGGACCTACAACAGCCCCGGCTGGCACAACTTGCAGCGCTACTCCGGCGGCTGGATGGCCAATGCGGGTTCGCACGCCCTGGACATGGTGCAGTGGGCCTTGGACGCCGACGAGACCGGCCCGGTCGAAGTCTGGGCCGAAGGCAAGTCGTTCGACGCGAAGGTGACCTACCGTTATGTCAATGGCGTGCTGCTGAAGCTGGAAGGCTCCTGCGCGGGGCCGGGAATTCCCGCCTGGAAATCCGGCAAGAAGCCGGAAGACGAAGCGTCCGTATTCGGAGCGATCTTTATCGGCGACGAGGGCCGGCTGATCGAGCATCGCGGCCGCTTCAATACCAGGCCTATTGCCATTTCCAAGGAACCCATCAAGGATACGGACATCCGGCTGTACAAGAGCGACAACCACGTGCAGAACTGGATCGACTGTATCAAGTCGCGCGAGAAGTGTGTCGCCGATGAGGAGATCGGTCACCGCTCATGCACGGTCTGCCACCTGGGCAACATTGCCCGCTGGACCGGCCGCAAGCTCCGCTGGGACCCGGAAAAAGAAATCTTCCCCGGCGACGACGAGGCCAACTCGTACCTGGATCGTCCACAGCGTGCCCCGTACCAGTTGCCCGATCCGGTTTAGTTTTCATAACGCGGCCTGCGGCCGCAACCAAACGAATAGGGGATTAGGCTGTTAGGGATGTCGAGTTCACACCCCTAACAGCCTAACAGCCTAATCCCCTAACAGCCTAGAAACATGCACGCACGGCGCGCAGAAGTTACGACGTAAGACTTTAGGGAGCGAAGCAATGGCGGAACCGGTCAGAGGCCTTCCCATGACCTCCAAGTGGGACCCGGAGAAGCTGGTCCAAGAAGTGGCGGCACTTCAGGAACTGGAAAGCAGACCGTTATTGGGGCGGGCTGGAGGCTATATCAAGCGAACCGGTCCCGGGCTGCTGCAAAGCGCGATGACGCTGGGGGCCGGCAGCGCGGCGGCCTCGATCATGGCCGGGGCATCCTTCGGATACGAGTTGCTCTGGGTCCAGCCGGTGGCGATGTTCCTGGGGATCATGATGCTGGCCGCCTTGGGCAACGTCGTGCTTACCACCGGCGAGCGCCCCTATCGTTCTTTCGGACGCGAGTTGCACATCTCGATCGCGTTTCTCTGGGCGCTGGGGACAATTGTCTCGAGTGTGATCTGGCACTTTCCGCAGTACGGCCTGGCAGCCGGCGCGGCGCGCGACCTGGGCAACCTGTTCGGCTTCGTCACCGAGGTAAGCAGCGGAGACAACATCGCCTTTACGACGGCCGGCTACGCCATCAGCTTCGGCATCGGGGTCCTGATCCTGGCGATCAACATCTTCACCACCTGGAGCTACGGCAGCGGCGCGAAAGGGATCCGGCTGTACGAATGGTTCCTCCGCACCGTCCTGGCGATCCTTGTCATCCTGTTCGGCGTGATCGTCATTGAGCGGACCATCAGCGGAGCCATCAACTGGTGGGGCATCGGCCGCGGTTTCCTGGGCCTCGACTCGTTCAGCGGGGTGCTGAAGTCGGGCTGGACGACCGATAAGATAACCGTTGTGCTCGGCGCGATCGGAGCGGCCGTGGGCATCAACATGACGTTCCTCTATGGCTATTCGCTCTTGGCGAAGGGTTGGGGCTCAGCCCACAAGAAGCTTTCCCGCTGGGACCTCGGCATGTCGATGTTCCTGCCGTTTGTGCTGGTCACGTCGCTGGTGATCATCGCCATGGGCAGCACGATCTACAGACCCGGCGAAGGAACCCTCGTGCGGATGCAGGCAGTGGATGCGGCCGATGCCCTCACACCAGTTCTCGGCCCATGGTTGGGGCGAATGGTCTTCGACCTGGGCTTTATCGCCATGACCTGCGGGGCGATCAGCACGCACATGGTCGTGTGCGGCTTCACCGTCTGTGAGATGTTCGGCCTGGAGTACACCGTCTGGCGGTACCGTATGTTCACGCTGGTGCCTGTGGTAGGCATCCTCGGTGTCGTTACCACTACGCCGCTGTGGATGCCCGTGGCCACCTCGGCCATCTGCTTCACCATGCTGCCGATCGCCTACATCGCCTTCTTCATCATGAACAACAAGAAGAGCTATATCGGAGAGGCCACGGGTCACGGCTGGAAACGCGTCGTCTTCAACACCGTTCTGTTGGTGGCCATCGCCATGGCCACCATCGGGGCGGCTATCAAGATCAAGGGCGGAGTGATCGACAAGATTCCTCAACTGCTCGGCAAGCCGGAAGCCAGCGCGCCAGCAGGCCAGGGTACCGGCACAACGTAGCCGGCGAGACGCCGGCGTTACAACAGGAGAATGAAAATGCAGGCTGTTTTAGCAGTTCTGACCGCGGCCGCGTTGATCTCGGCGGCTGCCGAGGAAAAAGAAGAAATGGATTCGATCCGCATCCTGTCCGTGACCGGAGTTGACTCAAAGGCGCACGACTGGAAGGAGAGATCCCAGGCGATCAGCCGGATCCTTGCAGAGGACCGGCGGTTCGAGGTACGGGTGGTCGAGGACCCCGAATTTCTCGCTGAAAACGACCTGTTCGACTACGACGTTGCGCTGCTGCACTTCAGAAACCTGAAGCCGCTGGCGCGGGGAAAGCAGATGAAAGCGAACCTGTCCCGCTTTGTCAAACAGGGCGGAGGTCTGGTTGTGCTGCATGGAGTATCCGGGGCGTTTCCAGACTGGCCGGAGTTCCGCAACCTGATCGGCAGGGTCTGGGGGCCGAATCACGGGCACGATCCGCGCGGGCCATTTACGGTCAAGATCGTCAACACTGAACACCCGGTTGTCCGGGGAATGAAGGACTTCAAGACCGACGACGAACTATACGTTGGCTTTGCGGGCGATCGGCCGATCGAGATCCTGGCCACCGCCCGGTCCAAGAAAACCGGCAAGGACGAACCGGCGGCCTTCGTGTTTCAATACGGCAAGGGTCGAGTGTTTCACACCCCATTGGGTCACGACGGCAAGGCCCTGTTGATGCCTGGCGTGGCCGAATTGCTGCGTCGCGCCTGCGCCTGGGCGGCGGGCGGCCAGTAGAGTTAGTGGTCAGTGGTCAGAAGACCGATCACTTGTAACTGACCACTGACCACTGACCACTGACCACTGATAACTGATGGCTGACAAATGACCACGCAGATGCAAATGTCCGAATTGAAGTTGGTCCCCAATGGCCATCCGAATGCCCAGAATGTGGCGGTGTTGCACAAGCCATTCGAGATATCGATTGCCCGGGCGGAGATTCCCGAGCCGGGCGAGGGGGAAGTTCGGGTAAAGATCAAGTGGGTGGGTGTGTGTGGATCCGACGTCGAGGTCTACCGCGGTGCCCGCAGGCCGGAGTTCCTTTCCACTCCTACCCGACTGGGACATGAAGTGGCCGGGCGGATCGATAAACTCGGCCCCAATGTGCAAGGCCTGCGGGCCGGCGACAAGGTTACCTGCCGGTACGTCTGGGGCGCTTTTGCAGAGTACCTTGTGTGTAAGCCTTTTAACCTGCACGTGCTACGGGAGGACTTCCCGCTGGACGAGGCAAGCCTGATCGAAATCCTACCCGGCGTGATCCATGCAGCCGAACTGGCCCAAATCGACCAGACTAAGAACGTGCTGGTTATGGGGCAAGGGGTCAGCGGGCTGGTGATCACCCAGGTGTTTCGGCTCTACAGTCCTGGTAGTCTTGTGGTCACCGATCTTAAGGACCGCAATCTGCAACTGGCCACAAAGTACGGCGCCACGCACACCTACAAGATCCCTTCCCGCGACACGCCCACAATGGATATCATCGGCAGTGACTTTGCGGACGGCTTCCACGTTGTGGTCCCGTGCCTCTTGGAGGGGGACGGTATGTTGGACGCCATTGATTGTTCCGCTTTATGCGGGCGTATTGTGATGTACGGCTGTCTGGGCATCTGCAACAGGCCGATCGACTTCTACGCGGTGCATCGCAAGAGGCTGGAGATCTATTCGACCGAGCCGCGGCGGGACGTTGACATGTACCGCTTCTTTCAGCAAGGCGTACAAATGGTCTCGGACGGGCTTGTGAACACGGGCGAAATGATTACACACAAAGTGCCGCTGAGCAATATCGCCCAGGCGTTTGCGTTGCGGAACGACGAAACCAACGACGCTATTCACGTGCTGGTGGATTGCGAAGCATAAAGCCGCGACCGTTGGTCGCGCATATAGGACCGCAACCACCGGTCGCGCATGTAAGAGCGCGACCACCGGTCGCGGCTTTTTGAGGGGTTGTTATGAACGCCACAGGATGCAAGGTTGCGGTGGTCGGCTGCGGCCGTATCGCCCGGGAACACGTAGCGGGATACCAGAGGCTCGGGGACCTGTTCGATATCAAGGCTTTCGTGGACAAGGACATTTCCCGGGCGGAAGGCTTCGCACGTAAGTACCGGCTGGGCAGTACCTATGGATCGCTTGAAGAAGCCGCTCGCTCTGAAGAGTTGGACGCCGTCGATCTCTGTTTGCCTCCGTCCGAACACTGCCGCGTCACGGTCGCGGCTGCCGGCTTGGGCCTTCATGTTCTGGTAGAAAAGCCGCTGGCGGTGACTTGCGATGAGGTGGACAAGATGGTGGAAGCCGGGCAGCGCAGCGGTGTTGTCATCATGTCGGGTCAATCGCGCCGGTTCAGCGGCCCGTTGCGCAAGACGAAACAGATCATCGACTCCGGCGGAATCGGCAAGCCGCTGCTGGGCTACGTCTCGTATGGCATGAAGGTCGGCCTGAATGTGCCGTGGTGGGGCGACCCGAAAGTCTCCGGCCCCAGCAACCTGCTTGCCAACTGGGGCGCCCATTCCCTGGACGAGATTTATTACTTGTACGGGGTACCCGCGAGGGTCTATGCGGAAGGTAGAGACACGGGTGGGCCGACCGCAGGCATTGACATTTTCAGCGCGGTCTTCGGTTACCAGTTGGGCTTCGTGGCCAACATGAATTGGTCGTACGTGAGCGAGATGCCCACCGGCCAGGTGGGAGAAATCAGAGAGCTGTTGCCGACCAAGGGAATCAAGGGATGTATGGGGACCCAAGGCACGGTGCAATACGGCCAGAACGTGGGGCCGACCGGCGTGCTGCTCGACGGCCGGACCGTGCCCAACGACGATACGGACGTCAACCAGTTCCATACCATGCTTCGGGAGTTCCATGCGGCGATTGCCCAACGGCGGGAACCCGAAACATCCGCACTCCGGTGCCGTGTAGTCGTTGAGATGATCGAGGCGATTCTCAAGTCGTGCGAAACCCACGAAGTTGTTCCCATTGCGGGCAAGGGCGCGATTGAGTATTGATTTGTTGTTTCGAGGAAGTAATACAATGCTTCTTGCCAGCCAAGGTGATCCGGCTTTGTTGAAGGCAATGGGAGTGGAGGCTGTCGTGTTGGGGTGCGCGCCGGGAGTGTACGGCGACGAACTGGGCACTACAGTTACCCCCGAAAACATCGGCGCGTTTGCCCAACAGGCCAGGAAAGCCCGGGATTGCGGCCTGGTTTGCCAGTCTATCTATCCGGACTGGAACCTGATCGAAAAAACGATCGACCGGCCCGGATACCTGGATACCGTGATGGTCCTTTTCGACGAGTTGTCGAAACACGGGTTGACCGATCTCTTCGTAAGCTGCGGGTTGAGAGACCTGGACGCACTGTGCCAGGCGGAAAGGAAGACCTACGAAAAGCGATTTGTCGAGCATCTCGATCGTATCTACGAACATGCCGAGCAGCTTGGCCTGCATGTTTGCCTGCACAGTTCGCTGATGCCGTGGATCTACTTGCAGAATGTGGATGCCTGGGACCGATGGCTAGGTGAGTTTCCCGTGGAAGCCAACAGCATCGTATTGTGCTTGGGATGCACCGAATCGGCCGGTCTGGACGCGGTGGAATTGATCGGGAAGTGGCACCGGCGAATTAGGGCGGTGCACGTACGCAACGTGGTGGGCCGATTCGAGGATCGCTCGCACAAAGACGTTCGCCTTGACTGCG
The DNA here is from genome assembly GCA_030605745.1 of Pirellulales bacterium. GTDB lineage: Bacteria > Planctomycetota > Planctomycetia > Pirellulales > Thermoguttaceae > JAUWHT01. The sequence goes on from JAUWHT010000317.1 coordinate 6,475, forward strand.
GAACGCTCGACCTGCCTCCCGTCTTCGAGAAGCTCTCTCGTGTCGGGTTCCAGGGATCGATCATTCCGGAACACTTCCCGGAATTCCCTTGCACCGACGGCCCGTTGGTCAGCCAGGCCTTTGCGCTGGGATACTGCCGGGCGTTAATTCAGAAAGGAGAAAAAATGCGATGAACCAAGGAGCTCATCCCGAAGACAAAAAAATCGTGGAGCCGAAACACAGGTTCAAACTGAAATACGCGGCTCGCCTCGAAAAATTCACCAGCCTCGCCGGCAACGACCCCATCGACCAACTCAAGTTCATGGCCGACCAGGGCTTCGCGGCCTTCGAAGACAGCAACATGCAGCCCCGCCCCGTGGAACTGCAAGAGAAAATCGGCAAGGAACTAACACGCTTGGGCATGGAAATGGGTACGTTCATCGCCACCAAAGACCTTGAAAAGCCCACGTTCGCCTCCGGCAACAAGGACCTTCGGCAGAAGGTGTTGACCGACATCCGCGCAGCCGTGGAGGTGGCCAAGCGGCTACGCGCCAAATGGTTTACCGTGGTGCCCGGCACTGTCGACCATACGCTGCCGCCGGATTACCAGACCGCCAACATGATCGACACCCTGAAGTACTGCTGCGATATTTGCGAGCCGGCCGGGCTGGTGATGGTCATCGAGCCGCTGAATCACTGGGTCGATCACCCCAACATGTTCTTACACAAGATTTCGCAGGCTTACCAGATTTGCCGGGCGGTGGGCAGTCGGTGCTGCAAAATCCTCGACGATCTGTACCATCAGCAAATCACCGAGGGCAACCTGATTGGGAACCTGGACAAGGCGTGGGAGGAGATCGCCTACATTCAAGTGGGCGATCATCCGGGCCGCAACGAACCGACCACCGGGGAGATCAACTACAAAAACATCTTCAAGCACTTGTACAACAAGAGCTACACCGGCCTGATCGGCATGGAGCACGGCAACTCCCGACCAGGCCCCGAAGGCGAACAGGCCGTAATCAACGCCTACGTCGAAGTTGATGACTTCGAGGTGTGAACTGCCGACATCCTTTCCTCACGAGCAGCCCATGCTGTTGCCACAGTTGTAGCAGAGGTAGCAGTTGCCGCAGCGGACAGTGATCGCGCCACAACTGTCGCAACTGGGTGCATCGGTCTGAAACATGGCGAACTGATCGGGTTGACCGGGCCCGGCTGCGGCGGGCTCGCCTAACAGCAGGGTGGCGGCGCGTTCGGGCGCGGCCACTGCCGTTGGGTTTGCCCGACCGCTGCGGCGCGAGGCGCCGGTACTGTTGGTCGAACGGTTGGTTGGTTTGGAGCCGTTGGTTTTGGCTGGTCCTTGTCCGATGCCCGGCCCGCCGGCCGTCGTGGTGGCGGGCCGGCTCCCGGCTTCACCGTCTCCGGCGTCGGCGTCACCACCGGTCAGGTCCGGCGGCAAGCCCTGCATCAATTTGTTCGCCTCGCGGAACTCCGGCATGAACGTGATGCCCAGCCAACGGAAGATGTAATCCACGATGCTCTTGGCGATCTTGATGTCGGGGTTCTTCGTAAAGCCCATCGGCTCGAACCGGGTGTGCGAGAACTTGTTCACATACACCTCCAGCGGCACGCCGTACTGAAGGCTCATCGAGATGGCCGTGCCGAAGCAGTCCATCATGCCGCCCACCGTGCTGCCTTCCTTGGCCATGGTGATGAACAGTTCGCCGGGCCGCCCGTCCGGATAAAGCCCAACGGTGATGTACCCCTCGTGCCCGGAGACGCTGAACTTGTGTGTGATCGACTGCCGGGTGTCGGGCAGCCGTTCGCGGCGTGGCGCCGCCAGTTGCGCCTCGGCCGCCTTTTCCGCTTTCTTATTCTTGGTCGAGACCGGCTGGATTTCCTTCGACCCGTCGCGGTAGATCGCCAGGGCCTTCAACCCCAGCCGCCAGCCTTCCGTGTAGGCGTCGGCAACGTCTTCCGGCGCGCTTTCCCGGGGCATGTTCACCGTCTTGGAAATCGCCCCAGAGATAAACGGCTGGGCGGCCGCCATTATCCGTATGTGGGCCTTCCACGGGATCGAGCGGGTGCCGTTGGGCGGCTGGAAGGCACAGTCGAACACCGGCAGGTGCTCGACCTTCAGGTCGGCCGCGCCCTCGATCGTGTCCTCCTTGTCGATGTGGGCGGTGATCGACTCGATCTCCGGCTCGTCGTAACCCAATGTTCTTAAGGCCAGCGGCACCGTCTGGTTGACGATCTTCAACATGCCGCCGCCGGCCAACTGCTTGTATTTGACCAGGGCAATATCCGGCTCGATGCCCGTGGTGTCGCAATCCATCATAAAGCTGATCGTTCCGGTGGGCGCCAACACGGTCGATTGGGCGTTGCGGAATCCATGCCGCCGGCCATGGGCCAGCACCGCGTCCCAGAGCTTTCGTGCGGCGTCCTGGAGGTATTTTGGGCAGCTCTTGATCCGCTCGACCTCCTCGAAGTGCATCTCCATTACGCGCAGCATCGGCTGGCGGTTTTTGGCGAACTCGTCGAAGGTTCCCACTGCGGCGGCCAACTCGGTGCTAGTGTGGCATGCCGCCCCGTGCAACAGGGCCGTAATCACGCCGCACAACCCCCGCGCTTCGTCCGAGTCATAGGGCAACCCGTTGGCCATTAGCAGGCTACCCAGGTTCGAGTAGCCCAGCCCGATCGGCCGGAAACGATGGCTGTTGCGGGTGATTCGCTTGGTGGGGTAGCTTACATGATCGACCAGTATTTCCTGGGCGATGAACACCACACGGCAGGCCGCCTGGAACCGCTCCACGTCAAACGTACCGTCTTTCCGGCGGAACTTCATCAGGTTCATGCTGGCCAGGTTGCAGGCCGAGTCGTCGAGGAACATGTACTCGGAGCACGGGTTGGAGGCATTGATCCGGCCCGAGCCGGGACAGGTGTGCCAGTGGTTGATCGTCGTGTCGTACTGCACGCCCGGATCGCCGCAGCACCAGGCGGCCCGGGCCATTCTGGTGAACATCTCGCGGGCCGGATAGGTCGGCCCTCCCTTGGCCTTATCGGTAACCCAATGTGTCTTCCACGGTTTGTCTGCCTTGACCGCCTCCATGAACTCGTCGCTTAAGCGGACCGAAAGGTTGGCGTTCTGGAATGGGACCGTGTCGTAGGCTTCCTGGGGATCGTAGCCTTCTTCGATTAGCAGGCGGACCTTTTTTTCCTCGTTGTTCTTGCACTCGATGAACTCCATCACGTCGGGGTGCCAGTCCTTGATCGACTGCATCTTTGCGGCCCGACGAGTCTTGCCACCGCTCTTGACCACCGCCGCAATCTGGTCGTACACCCGCATGAACGACAACGGCCCCGACGGCCTCCCTCCACCGGAAAGCTTCTCCCGGTGCGACCGCAGCGTCGATATGTCGGTGCCAGTGCCGGAACCGAACTTGAACAGCATTGCCTCGCTGCGGGCCAACTCCATAATGTCTTCCATATCATCCCGCACGCTTTGGATAAAGCAGGCCGAGCCTTGCGGGTACTCGTAGGGGTTCTCCGGCTGGGCGACGGATTCCGTTTCCGGATCCCAGTGCCAGTTGCACATCGCGCCCTTCACGCCGTACTGGTGATACAGGCCCACGTTGAACCACACGGGCGAGTTGAACGACGCGTGCTGGTGCAGACAAAGCCAACTCAACTCGCGGTAGAACCGCTCGCCATCTTCGACGGTGGTAAAGTAGCCGTCGTCGATACCCCAATCAGCCATCGTCCGACAGACGCGGTGGATCAACTGTCGGGCACCCTTCTCCCGCTCACCCGTATTCAGTTCACCGTAAAGGTACTTACTGGCCACCACATTGGTGGCCAACTGAGTCCAAGTGGCCGGCATTTCGCAGTCGGTCTGCTCAAACACAACCTCGCCGCCTTCGCCTTTGATGACAGCGGTGCGCAGCTCCCACTCGACCGTGTCGAACGGATCGGCCACGTCGGTAGGGCAGAAAACCGCTTCGACGGTCAATCCTTCGGAAGAGGTTTTGGCCGTGTCTTGTTGCTCCATAGCCGGCTCGGCCGTGATGACCGATACCTTGGTGGCTTCATTCTCCAGCTTGTCCATGATTGAGTTCCTTCTTCAGCTAGACGTATGGGCATCCGTACCAGTTAGTATACATTAGTACACACAAAATATCAGCAGTTCCATGTATCTAAACGTAAGCCAAAACGAACCTGATGGCCCCACAAACCCCTCGTTTGCCTCTAACGGGGGGACGCTGAATTCAATGTGTAATCCCCATATATTGTACCCGATGCCCTGGCGACCACAATATACAGGAGTAATCGACGGATTTTACTCGTATCTTGGCTCGCGTCAACGACGATTTGAAAACCCGCCTTAAGACCTTGCGGCGTCCGAGTTTGCGTCGAATCGCCCGTGCTGGTATTGACAGCAGCGGGCCACCGGCAACCGCGCGAAAACACCTGGTTTTACCGAGGTTTTGGCGTTTCCCGCCCAATGCCGGCCAGACGCGCTGCGCCAATAGACAATTTCCAAAAAAATTTCCCCTCGCCCAAGAGCAAGCACAGCCGTACGATCACGCGTGATGAGTTTGAAGAAGCGCGTGAGTGGACGGCGGCACGGATGGCCGGCGAGTCGGCCCGCGAGGTATACAACCAACGACCGCGCATCGCGGAGACGACGTTTGGGAACCTGAAGTTGATAATGGGCCTGCGGCAGTTTCTGCTGCGGGGGTTGGAGAAGGTGAAAACCGAATGGTCTTGGGCAGCAACGGCATTCAACCTCGGCAAGCTGGTGCGTGAGATAGTGCGACTGCGCGCGGAGTTTTCCAAACTGTCCGCCACAACGGGAGGATAGGGAAAGCGGGGGTTCTGCGCGCCTTCGCGATCGGCTGTGAAAGCCCGTATCGCTCCTCCGCATTCACTGCCAGCGCGGACCGCCTCGCCGGTCAATCAGACAAACTGCAGGACGAACGAATTCAAACGCCGCCGCCTTTCGGCGGCGGCGGAATGGGAAAAGGAGGGGTTGTGGGCAAATTTAACTTCGCCGCTACCAACCACTTCGTCAGTTGGGGCTGGTGGTCTTGCTCTTGGAGTGGTATATCTACGATCATGATGCTCAAGACTACCAGGCATCGCCTCTCCGCCGGCACAAGGTGGCCGGCCCGTCCACGTAAGCGGCGGAAGGTGTTCAATGAATTGCTCGAGCACCGTCTGATCAAGCGGGTCAGCTTCGAGGAATATCGGGCGAAGGTCCGCGACGTTTACGATGGTCCCCAGGGAGCGGTGCTAGCCACTTGTAGTATGCTCTCCGGCCATACGGCGCTGGGACAACGCTTGTTTACGAAGCGGAAGTTCGATCTACACGGCGCCCGGCGGATTCTTGACGTCGGCAGCGGTGCCGGCCAGATCGCCAAGAACCTGGTCAAGCATGCCGACCGGGAAGCCGAGCTGATCTGCCTCGATCTATCGCACGAGATGCTCCGCCGGGCACGAAACCGGCTGAAGGACGGCCGGCCGCGGTTCGTGGTCGCCGACCTGACGCGGCTGCCGTTTCCCGATGCCTCGTTCGACTGCATAACCTGCGGCTACGTCCTGGAGCACCTGCCCGACGCGCGGCTCGGTCTGGCCGAACTCAGCCGCGTAATGATGCCCGGCGCCAGGATGCTGCTCCTGACAACCGAAGACAATTTCCCCGGCGCGATAACCAGCCGCGTGTGGCGCTGCCGCACCTACAACCGCCGCGAACTGGCGCGAATATGTGAAGCGTCCGGCCTGCGATGGCATAAAGAACTCTGGTTCAGCCGAATGCACAAAGTCCTCCGCGCCGGCGGCATCTGCGTGGAACTGGTCAAAGTTTAGCCGCCGGGCTTGCCCGGCACGTTTGCGTTACCCAACAATAAGTAACGCAAAATACGGAACCAGGTTGAACGCGAATATGCATGTCTTGAAGAATACCATACCCGCGTAGTGAATCGCATCAAATCTCTCTACCGACAAGTTGAACCTGAACCATTTTCCATGATGTCGGTAGATCCAATCATGTGCCAGAGCGAAAAACAGAAACCACCACACGAGGTAGTGCCTCATGATGTTGGCAAGAAATAGCGGGGTTGTTATGCTATTGCCTCCCCTGTTGCGCCTAAATGTGCTAGCAGCAGTGCGAGGAGGCTGGCGATGGCAAGGAAAGATCGGAGCAACCAGCCCAATGGTGCCGACAGCGGCGGCTTGCTGGCTGTATTGCAGTACATGCGGCCAGCGCTTCAGTGAGCGGCGGGGCACGCTCATGGAATACACCAAACTGCC
>JAUWHT010000395.1 GCA_030605745.1 Pirellulales bacterium
GGTAGTGCCTCACGATGTTGGCAAGGATTTCTTGGGTTTATAGCGGTCTAATACTGATGTTAGAACATTTTCTCGTTGTTCGGCCCAGTCCTCTCGCTGCAGGTCGCTGACATGAGCCGGATACTGGATGTACGCCAGCACCGACCAGAGTCGATTCTGTCAGGCCCAAACAAATGTCCGCTGTGGCTTCCAGCGAACAACCGTACCCAAGGCACTTGACAATCCGCACCACGGTTTGTTCGGGCAGTTTGGTGTATTCCATGAGCGTGCCCCGCCGCTCACTGAAGCGCTGGCCGCATGTACTGCAATACAGCCAGCAAGCCGCCGCTGTCGGCACCATTGGGCTGGTTGCTCCGATCTTTCCTTGCCATCGCCAGTCTCCTTGCACTGCTAGCACATTTAGGTGCAACAGGGGAGGCAATAGCATAACAACCCTGCTATTTCTTGCCAATATCATGAGGCACTACTGAATTTGCAATTCCCCTCGCTTCAGTGTATCTCCACCGCCACCGTTCCAATCGCCGGCCGACAGAAGTTGAACTGCACGTTCGGATGGTCGGCCAGAAGCGACATCGGCACCGACGAGTCGGGAATCTTCTTGCTGATCATCAGCGTAGAGAGTCTCATGCCGAACGGGTTGTCATGGCAGCCGGGATGCCAGATAGAGACCTTCTCGGCCTTCCATGTTTCTTGGGGCCCGACCGTGGCTGCCATGGTCGGGACTAGCGAGACCTGGCCGCTGCCAGAGGTACGGGCGTTTTGGATCACCGTCATCGGATGCAGGTCGGTCACACGGGTTTTTAACTTGCGGTACTCCTCGGGCGACGGCGGCGCGTCCCGGTACTTGCCTTCGCGCTTGGGCGGATCGTTGAACGCCCAATGCTTCACGTCCCCCTGCCCGCCCTGCATCACCGCGCAGCGGACCGCGTCGAAACTCCTGCTGTAGGCCTCCAGGTCGCCGGTCGGGAAGTGCAAGTTCGTCTCGGGCATACGAAGCTTGGGCCGGATCCGGTTGAAGCATAGCTCCATGTCGGCTTTCAGGAAGCTCAGCGGATGCATGGCCGGCACCGGCTTGCCGTCCTCCACCCATTCGTCCATGCCCCAGAAATGGGCGCTGCGAACGTCCAAATCCAACTCGTTGACCAGCCGAGCCACCAGCGGCAACTGCTCGGTCGGTCCGATCGGGCCGCAAATGCCCACCGGGTTGTCCTCGGTCGACTGCCGCCACGCATTGACGTACTCCAAGGCCTCGGCCATGTAGAACTCTTCGATCGTGTCGTAGATCACGATCGTAAAGCCGGGGCGAGCCATCTGCTCGAGGTCCTCGGCGGTCAGCTTCGCCGCGTCGTCGAGAATCTCCGCATCCAGCGTCGTGTAGTCCCACCAACCGGGTGCAACTTTGCTAATAGACCGTGCCATCGGAAAATCTCCTTTCTGCGAAACAGAAGTATTCACCACGGAGGCACGGAGGAAATGTAGTGTAGAACCTCCGTGTCCTCCGTGCCTCCGTGGTGAGTTTCTTTGGTAAACTACGTCCTCACCGGAAACACCATCCCGCCGTAGAGGGCTGCATCGCCGAGTATCTCTTCGATCCGCAGCAACTGGTTGTACTTGGCCATGCGGTCGGTTCGCGAGGCCGAGCCGGTCTTGATCTGGCCAGTGCCCAGGGCCACCGCCAGATCGGCGATTGTCGAGTCCTCGGTCTCGCCGCTGCGGTGGCTGATCACGCTAGTATAGCCGTGCAGCCGAGCCAACTCGACGGCCTCAATCGTCTCGGTCAGGGTGCCGATCTGGTTGACCTTGATCAGGATACTGTTGGCAATCCCTTGGTCGATCCCGCGCCTAAGCCGTTTGGTGTTGGTCACGAACAGGTCATCGCCCACCAACTGGATCTTGCCGCCCAGCTTCTCGGTCATCAGCTTCCAGCCGTCCCAGTCGTCTTCGGCCAGCCCGTCTTCGATCGAGCAGATCGGATATTTCTCGACCCATTTTGCGTATTGGTCGACCAGGGCGGCTGCATCCAGCATATTGCCGTCGACCGAGTAACGTTTCTTCTGCTGGTCGTAGAACTCGGAGGCGGCTGGGTCCATGGCGATCAGCACCTGCCGGCCCATCTCGTAGCCGGCTTTTTCCGCCGCTTCCATGATCAGGTCCAGCGCCTCGGTGTTGCTCTTCAGGTCGGGCGCGAACCCGCCCTCGTCGCCGACGTTGGTGGACAGCTTCTTCGACTTGAGCACCGCCTTGAGGTTGTGGAATATCTCGCATCCACAGCGGACCGCATCGGTGAAGAAGTCCATACCCAACGGCATGACCATGAACTCTTGTATATCGACCGCGTTGTCGGCGTGTGAGCCGCCGTTAAGGATGTTCATCATCGGCGCCGGCAGCAGCCGTGCGCCCGCCCCGCCCAGGTAGCGAAACAACGGCAAGCCGCAATGATCGGCCGCCGCGTGGGCCGTCGCCAGCGAGATGCCCAGGATCGCGTTGGCCCCCAGGCTCTTCTTGTTCTCTGTGCCGTCGATGTCGATCATCCGCTGGTCCAGGGCGATCTGGTCCAGGGCATCCATGCCGCACAGCTCGTCGGCCAGCTTGCCGTTGACGTTATCAACCGCCTGGAGGACCCCCTTGCCGAGGTATGCGCCCTTGTCGCCGTCGCGCAATTCCCAGGCCTCGTGCACTCCGGTGCTGGCCCCGCTGGGCACGGCCGCGCGGCCGAACGAACCGTCGGCGGTTTCCACGTCCACCTCGATGGTTGGGTTGCCCCGGCTGTCAAGAATTTGCCGGGCACGGATGTCTATAATGGTTGAACTCATGTCTCGTCTTTCTTTGCGTAAAAAGAGCTCAAAGGCAGGTATTTCGTCGCCTCGACACAAACCGCCGTGACGGCGCTACGTTCCGCAGAATGTCCAGAACCGCTCATTGTGCGCGATCCGGCATGCGTTGACCAGCGGGGGGCAGTGGATTGCAACTTGGGCCGCCGGGGCATGTCCCCTTTTTCTCTACGCAGTCCTCGATCGCCGGAGAATATGAAGCGAGCGGCCCTTAAGGTCCCAGCGGCTTCTGGGAGCCGCGGAGGGATCGGCCACCGGAACGTACGCCGTCGAGGTTTCGATCTTGGCCGGGCTTTGGTCGTAGTTGGCCAATACCAGGTACAACTCGCAATTGGCGAACGCCGAAGCAACGACGTTCTCGGGCAGGGGATGTGCGAACATGTCGGACTCACCGATCTGGAGATACACCCGAGTTCCCCCTTCCACCATTGGGAAATATTGCTTGAGCCAGCGGGCATGGGTGGGCCGTGTCTCGGGACGACCGGGGACCGCATCCCACGCCAGACTGTAGACATGGGGGCCGTCCGGATTGGCCTTGTAGTGCTCCCAAACCTTGTGGCAGCGCCGCACCCAGAAGTCCTTCTCCGCGGGTGGGTACTCGATGCCGGGAACCATTCCGCTTTCTCCGGTAAACGGGCGGCCGGCCAAGAGCAGCGGAAACTGCATGTACGGAATCGAGTGCAGGTAATGCTCGCCCTCGGTGTCGATCTTGGCGTGGGTCATGTCGATGCAGGGAACCACGTACGGTTCGTGGTTCTTGACCGCTTTGCGAAGACCGTCCGCGTTGCCGACGCCTTCGCCGACCCAGAGATAATCGTAGACCTTGACGCCCCCGGTCGGCGGTTGCGAGGCGCCGCTTATGTGGAGCTTGACGATCCCGCCGCGACGCTTGACCTCAGCGTAGAGCAGCGCGAGCAGGTCGGCCAGTGCGCCGTCGTGCGCCGCGGTTTCTTCAAAGGCCAACACCTCGTCCTTTGTCGGCGATCCGCTGCGATTCCAGCAGTTCAGGACGTAGCCGCAGTCGTTGTAGATTCCGTCCAGGCCGTACTCGTCCAGCACTCGCATCACGCGGGGCAGCAGATAGGCCCGCCAACCAACGCTGGCCGGCGAACAGCGTGCCATGTTCCAATAGCCCACCTTCAGCACGTCGCCCTTCCGAAACCATTCGGGTCGGAGATCGGGATCGGTTGTCTGTAAGAAACCGCTGGAGATGTAGGCGATTATCTTCATCCCACGTTGGTGGACCATGTCGACAAAACGTTTGAAACCAGCCGGATTCGCCGCCGAGAACCTGTTGCCGCCAAAGAGCCTGAGCATGTCGTGCCATTCCTCGAAAACCTGTACCAAGCGGATGCCGTGGTCCCGCAGCCGGTCGAGTTCTTGCTCGTCGTACTCGCTGGGCCCTCCCCAGGGCTTCCGGCTGGGGTACTCGCCCAGGTTGTAGCACGCCTGGCCCGGCAGGTAGCTGGTGACCAGGTGTTTCCGCATGCACTTGCGGATACCGCCTTCGCACAGCGCGATGTTCTGAAGTCTCCGCCGGTGGTCTGCTGCGGTGTAGCGGTTGAGAATCGGGGCCGCAGTCGTGGAGATCGTTTCGGTCACAGGAGCCCCGGCAGTCGAGCCGGGGCTTCCCAAAACGACGGTTGCCGCTGCCGATGCTCCCGCACCAGCCGTTAGGAATTCACGTCTGTTCATCACTAACCTCCTTCGTTGTTACGGATGATGAGTCGTCCTTCTCAGCGGGCTCACTATGAGGTAGCATAAAGCCTTAACACCTCTCGTGCCATAGGGTGGGCGAATTATGAGCACAACCGACGCCCCCCCCGCTCGGGCTACCGTCGAGCCGCTGCCGGAGAATTTATCCAGCGTGCAGCCGGGCGGCGGGGTCTGTTATCGGATCGAACTGGCCTGGGGACGCTGGCGGCGATGGTGGCTGAAGCGGTTCCGAGCGGGTTACGTTCGCCGCATGGCCGAAGCGCGGCGCGGCGACACTGACGGGGCGCCCCATGAAATTCTCGACCCGCGAGACCTCAAGTACTGCCGCAACCTGTGCCGATGTGATTGGGATGAGGCGGATGACCCGTTCCGCTGGCGCGAGCGATTGCCGTTCGCCCGCTGGGGCCTGGCCGAGTTGCAGCTTATGGGCTGGTCGCTGCTGGGATTAACCGTTTTTTTGGCATACTATTTTTGGTATCTGGCGCCGGTGCCGGGGGTAATTCTGTGCCTGACCGTGTATTTCTTCCGCGACCCACCCCGAAAGGTGCCACAGGAGCCCGGGCTGATGGTTGCGCCGGCCGACGGGAAGATCTGTGAGGTAACGCAGCTTGAGCACGACGAGTTCGTCGGCGGTCCGGTGGTGCGGATCGGGATTTTTTTGTCGATTTTCAATGTGCACATCAATCGCGCACCATGCTTGGCACGAGTGATCGCCCTGCGGTACTTGCCCGGCGAGTTCCTCAATGCGCTGAACCCGCAAAGTGCGCTGCGAAACGAGAGCACATGGATTGGTTTGGAGGAGGAGTCGCCGCCGCATCGCCGGCTGGTCGTGCGGCAGATTTCCGGAACGATTGCCCGGCGAATCGTTTGCAACCTGCGGCCCGGCGAGCTGGTCGCCCGGGGACACAAATTCGGTATGATCAAGCTCGGCTCCCGAACTGAACTGATTCTGCCGGATACTGAGGACCTACGGATTGAGGTGGAGCCGGGCCGGCACGTGAAGGCCGGAAGCACGGTCTTAGCAAGATATGAGATTGCAAATTGAAAATTGATAATTGCAAATTGGGTAGTGCCTCATGATGTTGGCAAGAAATAGCGGGGTTGTTATGCTATTGCCTCCCCTGTTGCGCCTAAATGTGCTAGCAGCAGTGCGAGGAGGCTGGCGATGGCAAGGAAAGATCGGAGCAACCAGCC
>JAUWHT010000449.1 GCA_030605745.1 Pirellulales bacterium
TGAGCGCAGCGAAGGGCGTGTTTGGGGCACCTTGCCACGCCCTTCGTTCCTCAGGGCGTGCCACCAATTTGTACAGCTTATTTCTGCGCGGGTCCTTAGTATTCCCGCTTGGTGGTGATGCCCGGCTGCGGGACGGGATACCTGCCGTCGGGTTCAAGCTGCAAGGGTGCAGGAGAATCCATCGTCAGCTTGTCGACATCGGGAGCGAACTCGTGCTCGCAGTTGAGGATTTCATCGTAGGTGACGATCTGGCCGGTGTGGGCGGCCATCCGTCCCATCGAGGTTACTAAGCTCGCCTCGGCGCCGCGCTTCGCCTCGTTGTAGGGCTTGTCCTGGCGGATGGCGTCGACCAAGTCATCCCATTCCAACTGGTAGGGATTCTGCTCGGGCTGCGGGAAGGCCCAGACGAGGTCGGCTTTCTCGGGTTTCTGTCCTTTGAAGATACGGACCCTGCCAGGCGTATGCGACGAGAGGGAAATGAAGGCCGAGCCTTTCGTGCCATGAGCGTAGCTGCTGAACACGTTGTAGCACCCGGTTATGCACCGACCGTAGTAGAACAGCTTGGTGCCGTCCGGGTAGGTGTACTCGACCGAGTAGTTGTCGAAGTTCTGGCCGATGGAGTCGCCGCGGAAGTGACGCCCGCCGGTCGACTGAGCCTGGACGGGCCAGGCACCCTTCATCCACGAGCATTCATCGACCTGGTGGATGTAGAAGTCGTTGAAGCACCCGCCGCTGGCCCAGAGGAAACTCACAGACCGCTGGATCTGGTAGAGCAACTCGCTGATACCATCGGGCTTAGGGCCGGACGCGAAGGAGCTAATCGGCCCCGACATGCGGTAGGCCCGCAGCGTGATGATCTCTCCGATCTCGCCCTGCTTGATCCGCTGGTCGAGTTCCTGTCGGCCGCGGCAGTGGCGAGTCATCAGCCCCACCCCCACCTTGAGATTCTTCTTGGCCGACTCCTCGGCAAGCTTGAGCATCTTGCGGGTGCTCGGGCCGTCCACCGTAACCGGCTTCTCCATGAACACGTTGACGCCCTTCTGGATGGCATGGCCGAAGTGGACCCAGCGGAAGGCCGGATAGGTGGCCAAAATTGCCACGTCGCCCGCTTTCAGGCAGTCCATGGCTTTCTTGTAGCCGTCGAACCCGATGAACTTACGATCCTCGGGCACGTCGACCTGGTCACCGAACCGCTTCTTGAGATGCTCGCAACTGCCCGTCAGTTTCCGCTCGAAGATGTCGGCCATGGCCACCAGCTTGATTGAACCGTTCTTGACTGACAGTGCGTTGGCCGCCGCGCCGGTGCCCCGACCGCCGCAGCCGACCAGGGCCACTTGGATCGTGTTACTATCGGCCGCATGGACCTGCGGGATGGCCGTTCCGGCCAGGGCCGAGGCCGCGGCAATGCGGCCGGTGCTCTTCAGAAAGTCGCGACGCGACTTGACGCTTCTTGTGGTTTCGCTCATGGCGAATCTCCTCCTGCGGGTTTTCTTGTTTGAACCGATGTTATTACCGAGCCGCCAGTTCCTGGAGCATGGCCACGGCCTGATCGACAATCCGTTCGCCAGTGCCGGGTTCGCAGTAGCTGTGCAGGCCCATCCACAATTGATAGCCCCCTAGCTTGTACGCCTCGCGGTCGCCCACGTAGCCGATCCAGTCGTTGGCCAAGTTGGCAACATAGGTGTATCTGAACGGCGAGCGACGTTTGATGTCCACGCCGAGCTTGGTGAACAATTCGGCTGGCACGCCCACGATCGCCACGTCTCCGATCACCATCGCCTGCAGCCAGGTCGTCTGCTGTTCGCCCTGGCGTGGCGCCAGTTCCTTGCGCATTTGACGGAAGACTGCCATGAGCCGCTCGGGAGGCCGGCCAACTCGCTTCGTGAAGTACTCAGACAGCGTCCTGTCCTCGGCTGCCTCGTCGAACGTCCGCACCTTGAACTCAAACGGCCGTTTGATGGCGGCCAGCCTCTCGACCTTGCGCGGCTCGGCCTGCCCCAGCGCGTCGCGCACGGCTTGCTTGATACGTTTGACTGCATCGGCAGTGCTGACCTCAAGCCGATGTGTCGAACCGGACGCACCTTCGAGGAAACAGACGATGCCGCCGAGTTTGGCTTCGAGTTGCTGCGCAGCCAAACCGTAAAATGACGGCGAGCGGACACCTCCCTTAAGCGTTCCGATGGTATGCGTGGAGTGGTTGAAGATCAGGGCCTTGAGATTGTCCGCCGGATCACGGAAGGCCAGTACGGGCAAATCCGGGTCGAACGGCCCAGTCGGTCGCACGGCGTCATCACGAGGGCCCACCCAGTAGATGCTCCCGTCACTCATCAGAAGCCGGCTGTTCTGACCGACCGTCTCTTCTTTGCCCAGCTTGAAGTGAAATGTGGCGTCAGCCAGCTTGGAATTGGCGTCGGCGACGGCCTTGACAATCCCGCGCTGTACGCGCTTGCAGAACACCTTGTCGCGGTCGTAACCGTGGATGCGGACCGTGCTCGGGGCATGGTGTGTGTGCGTGCAGTTGATCAGCACGTTGGCCGCCGGAATGCCGCACGTCTTCTCGATCTGGGCGACCACGGGATCGAGCTGATCTCGCGTCAGCATGAGCACGTCACATGCCACGATTGCCAACTTGGTCGAGGGCGGCTTTTCAAGCACGACCGCCACAGCACGCAACTTTCCTTCCTGTCCTCTGGCATAGTGGGGATGGATGCCGCCGGCGATGACCATCGAATCCTCAGCCTCGAACTCGGCTGCAGCAACGCCGGCTCTCAACCCGGCTGAATCGACCGTTGCAGCCGTGGCACGAGCACTGCGGGTGATACCCGGTTCGCCGGCTAGCGCTACACCCATCACAGCGGCTGCCGACCCCCTGATGAAATCCCGGCGCGATGGCTCGCCCGTACCGGCTTGTCTCTTCGTGTCGTTCATCTTTCATTCTCCTTGGTTGAACAGGATGTAGGTTCCCGACTTGCCCGCCACGGCAATGTCAAGGCGGCCGTCACCGTTCAGATCGGCCGTGCGTATCTGCATCCCGCCGCCAACGTGGCCCACGTCGATGGTGTGGCGGGTAAACTTCATCGCCTTCTTACCCCAAGTGTAGTAGTATAGGCAAGGTGGATCGTCACCGCCGGGATCCTTGCCGTCGTGGGCCCGGACACGCTTGCCGGTGATCAGTTCCGCTTGCCCGTTCCCATTCAGGTCCGCCCAGTGGAGACAGTGTGGCTGCGACCAACTCTTGTCGATCAGGTGCTGTCGCCAGTTGGTCTTGCCACCGGGTTCCGGCGTCAGTTGCTGGTCCCAGTACAGCCCGAAACCGTGGGCGTTGCCGCGGATGATGTCGTTGCGGCCGTCCCCGTCCAGGTCCACCACGAGCACCGGACAACTACCGCACCATTTCCAGTCGGGATGGAACTTCCACTGCGTTGTCAGCGGATTGCCGTCCGGCCACTCATGCCACCCGCTACCGACGAGAATGTCCTCGTGTCCGTCGCCGTTGATATCGCCGAACCCCATGCCATGCCCATTGCCGGCGGAACCGAGCACGATCTTCTTCAGCGTCGGTTGCCCTTTGTCGTCCTTGACCAACTTCCATGCCAGCAGCGGCGCTTCGGCCTTCATGTCGTTGACCACCCATTCCGGCACGCTGTCACCGTCTAGGTCGTGCAGAAACTGTATCTCGTTGCGGCTGACCCCAGTCTCCTTTAGCAGATGCTGTTGCCATAACCGCCCCTTTCTCAACCCGTCCGGCCCGGGGTTCTCGTACCAGTAGACCTGCGTCATGTACCACGAACCGGCAATCATGTCCACCCAGCCGTCACCGTTGACGTCGCAGGCGAAGTCACCGTTGCTCTGCACATAGCTTCTCCAATCTTCGATCAAGCGCAGGGGC
The DNA here is from genome assembly GCA_030605745.1 of Pirellulales bacterium. Taxonomy (GTDB): domain Bacteria; phylum Planctomycetota; class Planctomycetia; order Pirellulales; family Thermoguttaceae; genus JAUWHT01. The sequence continues at coordinate 3,890 of JAUWHT010000449.1, forward strand.
CTCGGGACGAAGTCGGGCGCGGCGTACCAGTTGCGGCCGGCAATCACGTCCGGTCGGCCGTCACGGTCCACGTCAGCGATGGCGCAACCCTCGTTAGAATCCACTGTCAACAGCTTCTTGGTGAACTTCAGGCTCTCGGCCGATGCGGAAGCCAGCATCATTGCCATCGCGCCCACCGCCGCTGCCCGAGCAGTCCACCGCAACAGCATTGCCGTGTTTACTGGTTGCATCGCTTTCTCCTTTCTCCACAACTATCAGTATACCAAGCCGTGCTCGCAAAGCCAGTAACAAAATTGCCCAAAAATGTTACAAAATCCCCCAGCTTACCGCAGATCGCTTGATGGGCATCTGCGCGCTGATCTATAATTGTGTAACAACTTTGCGGATAAATAGCCGGGCATGGAAGATCCTCCTGCTATACCACCGATAGTCACTGCCTACTGAGCCTAGTCCAATTCAGGCGGCACGAAGCCGTATCCCCAGCCTTTGCCGGAAAAAGGCGGCGCGGGTGGTGGGGTGGGCAACTTACCAGGTCTCATCTGGCGGACCAGCTCAAGGCCCGTATGGACCATTTGTGTGCCGGCGGTCGGCTCCAGGTTGCTGTAGCTGGTCAGCCGCGTCTCGTAACCGCCGCCGTGCTTGCCCAGGGCTTCTTCCGTCGGAACATAGCCCACGCAACCGTTGGCCAGCGACACCGGGAACGTGAGCGGGAAGGGACTCTTCGCCTTCAGATCGAGTCCAAACTGGCAGAAGAACTCGGCCGGATTGGTCAGGAACACCGCGGGACCGACCTGCACGGCTTGGACCTCTGCCTCCGCAATCGGGGTCTTGGCTATGAGTGCGTCGAGCAGGACGATCTCCTTGGAAAAAGTCCATTCCGTATGACCGACCTCCTTGGGAGCCTTTTGCACCAGCGCGTAGCACCGCTTGACCCGTTCCGGGCTAGGAACGCGACGCTTGAATTGCAACACCGTCGAGTTCGCATCCAGGGGCGACAGTGTCCCGGGCTCCATGCTCAGGAGCACCTTGACGGCCTCTGCGCCAATCCGTCCGCCGACGGTTCGCGCATACCGATCCCCGCCGGGGCGCCGGAACGGGCTGAGGTTGTCGACCTGGGTAACGTCACCACTGGCACCCGCCACGAACACCACCACTGCCTCCGACCCGAAACTGCCACGGATCACCTGCTCCAGGTAGTAGATGTAGTTGGCTGAAATACCGCCGGGGTTGGTCGTCGCGTGACAGGCATAGTTGACCACGCACCCGAGCAGTTTTCCTTCCTTGTTCCAGGCCCCGATCACGCCTACTTCGGGATCGGTTGGACCGGCGACTTCCACGATGTCGGGATTTCCCTGCCTGGGATGAGTATAGGTCAGGCCGTTACGCATCCGAAAGCGGCGGTTGAACGCGACCCGGTTCTCGATGCCGCTGCCGGCGCCGCATCGGGCCTCCTGCTTCGACGCGTCCGCCTGGCAGACCGCTTCCACGATTGCCTTCTCGACCCGTTTGAGGTAGCCTGCATCCGCACAAGACGACTTCTCGTAGGCGAGCCTCCGGACCAGTTCCGAGGCGTGGTCGTATTGCCCCGGCAGGATCATCCCAGTGGGACCGGAGGAGTGGGAATGTGACGCGGCGATCAGGATCGCCTCCGGCGGAATTCCACACTTCTGTTGGATCCCCGTTCGGGCTGCCAGGACCTGGGGCCGGTGAATCAACAGGGCGTCGATTCCCACCAACGCGACGCGCTTCTTCCCGTCATCAAAGACTACCGCCCGGACCTTGCACGGGTCGTGGAGCGATCGGTGATACGATTTTCCGTATCCACCCGGCTTTTCCATCCCCAAATCGGGAGTGATGTCGCGCTCGGCGAAACCGGCCATAAACACCGGATGCGACAAGTCCGCGCAGACACCCGTGGCGGCCTGTCCCGTGACCATGATGCCGACGAGAACAGAAGTGAATCGCAGGATGCGGCACGTGGACGTAAGCATTTTGCTATCTCCTTCTCTTCGGTTCGGAAAACACTGGCGATTCCCCATTCAAAGCTCTTTGACGCGAATGTTGCGGAAAAAGACCCGGGCGCCGTAGTTGCCGTGGGCGTGGAGGCTGATGTGGCCTTTGTTGTACTTCAGACCCGGATGGTCCCGGCCATCCATGGTAGGCAGCGGGATCTTGTCCAGGTCGGCGTCGACGATGACCGTACCGTTGAGGGTCACTTTGACGTGGCGGCCGTTACAGACAATCTCCTCTTGGTTCCACTGGCCGGTCGGCTTAAGGTGGCCGGTCTTGGCCGGGACGACGCCGTAGAGCGAGCCGTGGTGCTGGTAGGGTTTCAGCTTAATCAGCTTGCCGTCGGCGTAGTACGGGTCGTCGAGGACCTGGATCTCCATGCCTTCGAGGTGCGGGACCTTGCTGATTTTGGTGCGGATACCCACGCCGTTGTTCCCGCCCGGCTCCAGCTTGATCTCTAAGCGGAGAACGAAGTCGCTGTACTTTTTCTCCGTGAAGATGTGATCGTGGCCCTGCGGCTTGCAGATCAGCATCCCGTCTTCGACGTAGTAGCTGTCGGTGCTGCCGGCCACTCCCCGCCAGCCGCCCAGCGTCTTGCCATCGAACAGCGGCTGAAAACCTTCCTCGGCGATAGCAACGGTAGCCAGTGCGAGGAAGAGTGCCGTCAAACACAAGATTGTTGCAAAGCTACGCATGGTTCGGACCTCCAAACTTACGAGTTACACGGCAGACATTTCCAGACGGATTCTGTTTTCCCTTGCCAGGCGGGGTTCTCACAACGTCCAGGGCTCGCGCCCCGGCCGGGTGAGCAGCTTGTTGGCGGCATCGCTGTTGAGGAAGCGTTCGGTGTCCGGGTCCCACGTCAACTTCTGTCGCACTTGGCAGGCGATGTAGCCCAACTGGCCGACCGAGCTGGAGCGGTGGCCCACCTCCGCGTCCTCAAGGGGCTGGCTGCGGGTTTTCACGCAGTCGATGAAGTCGCGTTTTTCGTTTTTCAGCGGGAAGGGGAAATCCTCGGGCTTGACCTCTGCCGTGAGGAGCGACTTCGGCTTGGCCTCCAGCCGATCCGGCGCGTACCAGCCGCAGATCCAGCCTTCGCTCCCCTCGAACCGCATGTAGGACTGGCCGGTGGAGTATTCTTTGAGCGCCGTGTAGAACATCTCCACGCCATTGGCATAACGATAGCGCACGTCAAAGCCTAAGATCACGTTCCACAGGTACTCGGGGGGCGGGAACTCGCCGCGGCCTTCGATCTCCACCGGACCGGTCCGCTCCGTGTCGTTGCCCCACTGGGCAATGTCCGAGGGGTGATAGCCCCAGTTGCTGATCATCCCGTCACAGTACTCGCGGTTGCTGTACCAGCCCGGCCGAATATAGCCCTTTCGCTGATGCACGCGTTTCTCCGTATAGGGCACCTGGGAGGCCGGCCCAAGCCACATGTCGTAGTCCAACTCCTCGGGCACAGGCATGGGCGGCTGCATCGGCAGCGAGCCCAGGTACACTGGCACGGAAATGCGGATCGTGTGCAACTTGCCGATCTTCCCCGTGCGCACTAGGCTTACGGCCTTGAACAAGTGCGGGATGGACCGGAATTCGCTGTCGGTGCGGAAGACGCACTTCGACTTGGCCGCCGCGTCGGCGAGGATTCGCCCGTGGGCGATCGAGAGCCCGATCGGTTTCTCGCAGCAGACGTCCTTGCCCGCCTTGATGGCGGCCAAGGCAATGGGCACGTGCCAGTGGTCGGGCGTGCTGATCATCACCGCGTCAACATCCTTGCGGGCCAGCACTTCACGGAAGTCCGTATAGCGACGACAGCTTTCGAGCCGTTTCAACTCACTCGAGTCCCCATTATAACCCCTGAGAGCGGGCCGCTCCGGCATGTCGAGCCTCCAGCGGTCCACATCGCACAGCGCAACCACCTGCGAGTCGGGCCACCGGAGAAAAATGGACAGATTCCGGGCCACCGCTTGCCGGCCCAGGCCGATCATGCCGATGGTGATCCGGTTGCTGGGGGCGACCTGCCCTTCGGCTCCCAGGGCTGAGGACGGCACGATGGCCGGCCCGGCCCAGGCCGCGGCAGCCGCGCCCGCAGTCTGCTGGAAAAAGCTTCGTCGCGTGATCGATCGTTTCCTGGTCATTGGACACCTCCGATACTAATGGTTGAAAAAGTGGGTTTGGACAACGGTTCCGGTTCACAGTAAGAACAAAACCTAACATTTACTACCCGGGGTGGGCTCGATCATCAATCTCTCTATTGGGTCCAGTGCCCACCTACAGAATTTTCTCCAACAGGCGTCGGCCAAGTGGCATGGGGTCGACCGCCCGGTAGGCTTCGGCGAAGTGCAGCCCGCACTGCTTTCCCCTGAACAGCGCCCCGGATATTTTCGTCTCCGCGTGACAACCCAGAGCCAACTCCTGGCCGGTAGAGTGGATCTTGAGCGTTGAGCGCATTTTTCCTGCCCATCCTTTTGCGTACGGCGACTCGGCATACAGGGCGTCGAAGAAGTTGATCGAGTCGACGACTTCCTTGAGGACGTCGCTGATGTCGATGAAGATGTCCGGGCGAAAGTCCCGCTGTGGATTCACCTCGTAAGCGTACATTTCACGTCCGTATCTTACGGCGAGTCCGCCGAGAAGCAAATTCGCACTCCGCACGGCGTGTTCTGCAATGGCCCCGACCGTCGCGTGGTCGGACGGGGCCCGGTCGCGCTCGTTGCGGTCGTGCAGCACCGTAATGTCCGGCTTAACGTCTACCACGACTTCGGCAACCCGGCGCATGGTTTCCACGTCCAGCGCTACCTGCGCGTCGCCGCCGCCGAGAAAGCGTTTTTCCACGCCGATCCGTTGCGCCTCGGCCACGAGCTTTTCCCTAATCTCCTTTTCTCTTCCCTTGGTCACAGCCCAAGTGGAATAGTCGCTGAACATATTGATCAGCACGACGCGATGTCCCTTGCGGACCGCCTTGGCAATCAGGCCGCCGGCCCCGATCTCGCAGTCGTCCATGTGCGCGCTGACGCCAAGAATCGTCATTTTGCGCGGCGGTTTCTCGGATTTCTCCTCACTTTGGGCCCCGGCAGCCAGGGTCCCGGCCAGCGCGGCCGCTCCGGCCGCCCCGGCTACGAACTGACGTCTGTTGATGTCGTCTTGCATGGGATATCATCTCCTATCTTGTGGCATTGGTGGAAAAACATAACGCTGGCACTTCGCCGCCACTTTGGCTTCGTGCCCACGAACACGATTGTGTGACGTGATGCGGATCACGTCTGAATGACCGGTTACACGTCGCCGGTCTATCTCAGAGCACACCCGCATCTATGTCCGCAAAAACCTTCTTCACCCATTCTAGAGTCTCTTTATAGCGACGGTCAAACTCTTCGATAGTCGCTTTCTTATGGCCCTTTAGGAACACCGGGGAACACTGCTCATGCGCAAAGTAGCCCTCGTAGCCGATTGCATTACAGGCCTTGAAGAATTCAATCCAATTTTCCTGCCCCTCCCACGGAACGACTTCCTTGAAACCGTACACGCCGCTGGGGCCGCGCAAAGGCTTGATGCCTATCAAGTGGGTGTCCACCATCCTTTCCTTGCCCACCCTTTTGACCGTCTCCCAGATGAATTCCTTATCCTGGGATTCAAACAAGGGAAGATCCAGGCCGATCTTCAGGTTAGGATGGTTGATCTCCTCAACCATTTCAATAGTCTCTTCGGTGTTGTTCGTCAATGGCGGGTGATTCTGCAACGCCAGGGTAACACCGTAGTCTGCGGCGATCGTCGCACACTCCCGGATTCCCGCTTTGGCGAACTCCCACTCAATCAGGACATCCTCTTCTTTGGCAACCTCGATGGTCCGGGTATTCCACATCGAGGTATTGCCATAGCCCAGATCGGAACCCACGTACCGGAAGTAGCCGATAAAGCCTGCAAAGATGCGAACGATTGGACAACCCAGGTCTTGGGCCAACTGGCAGCACTCCTTGACAAACAAGATTTCCTTTTCTTGCCGCGGGGTAAGAACGTGGTCGCTCCTCTTGAAGTCCGTGATGGCCTCGATCGCCGCGAACTTCACTCCCAGATCTGCGGCCAACTCGACGAGTTGTTTCCGCCGATCTTTATCAATGTCCATTGGAAAGCCTATGGGTCGATGTGCCCAAACACCCACCCCATCGAACCCAAACTTGGCCGCTCGTGTCACGCACTCTTCCAGCGTGAGCGGTTCGCCATCATAAAAATATCCTGCGTAGCCGACGGTATCCAAACAGACCTTCACCATACTTCACCTCCATTGGAATCCACTGTCAACAGCATTGCCGTGTTTACTGGTGCTTTCTCCTTTTTCTACAACTATCAGTATACCAAGCCGCGCTCGCAAAGCCAGTAACAAAATTGCCCAAAAATGTTACAAAATCCCCCAGCTTACCGTAGATTGCTTGATGGGCATCTGTGCACTGATCTATAATTGTGTAATGATTTTTCTATAATTGTGTAACGATTTTGCGGATAGATAGCCGGGACGCAACGCGTCGCAGGGCGCTACCGCGACGCGTTGCGTCCCGGCTATTGGTAATACTGCGTATTCGACACAAACTCTTCTCAAAACAAGATTGATGATATCACAAGGTATGGGGACCGACCGATTTCCAAGACACGCCATATCGCACTGATCCTCGACGTATCGAGGCTCTATGACCGGCGGATTATCCGGGGCGTGGCTTCCTACGTGCAGGAAGTGGGCAATTGGAGCCTGTACGTGGAGGAAGACCCGTTGCAGAAGCTGCCCGACCTGCGGACGTGGCAGGGCGATGGGATCATCGCCGGTCTGGACGAGCAGAAGGTGGCGGCGGCCGTCGGCGGGCTGGATATCCCGGTGATCGGCACCGGCGGCGGGTACGGCTGGTATGAGCCGGACTCCGGCATCCCGTACTTCTATACGGGCAACGACGAGATTGCCCGACTGGCCGCCGAACACCTGCTGGACCAGGGCTTCACGCGGTTCGCCTATTGCGGTTTTCCCCGCACCCGGGTAAACGGCTGGTCGGAGGAGCGTGCCCGGGCGTTCGAGCGGCGGATCGGCGAGGCCGGCTTTTCCTGTTCGACGTACACCGGCCGGCACCGCAGCGCGCGGAAATGGGCCGAGTTGCAATGCGAGTTGTCCGCGTGGCTGGAGTCGCTGGAGAAACCGCTGGCGCTGATGGCCTGCAACGACGCACGCGCCCGGCACGTGCTGGAGGCATGTCGGACGATCGGCGCGCGGGTGCCGGAAGACGTGGCCGTGGTCGGCGTGGATAACGACGCGCTGATGTGCGAGTTGACCCGTCCGCCGCTAAGCAGCGTTGAACAGGGCACACTGCGGATGGGTTACCAGTCCGCGGCGCTGCTGGACAGAATTATCGACGGCGAGAAGGTGCCCTCGATACGGAACGTGATCGAGCCGGAGGGGCTGGTCGTCCGCCGGTCCAGCGACATCCTGGCCATCGAGGACGCCGACGTGGCCGACGCCGTCCGGTTTATCCGCGAGCATGCCTGCGAAGGCATCCAGGTACCCGACGTGGTAAAGCTAGTGCAGGTGTCGCGTTCGTTGCTGGAGACGCGGTTCAAGGCAGTGATGGACCGAACGATACACGCGGAGATCCAGCGCATGCAAATTCAACGAGCCAAGCAGTTGATAGCCGCAACCGATCTGTCATTCAGACGGGTGGCCGCGCAGGCGGGCTTCCAGTCTGTGCAATACCTGACAACGGTGCTTCGCCAACACACGGGCCAGACGCCGGCCCAGTACCGCAAACGTTCACACGTGTGACTGTTTAGCCGCCGGGCTTGCCGGGCGCTTTGTTAGGTGTAAATACGCTCTACCGCAACCGCGCCGGGAAAGCCCGGCGGCTAAACTGAGCGAAATTGTTTCGCATCGATCCCGAGCTTGCGCATTCTTGCGCGGAGCGTGTGGGGATTGATTTTTAGCAGGACGGCCGCGCCGTGGGGGCCTTCGATTCGCCCCTTGGTAAAGGCGAGGGCCGATTCGATGTGCTGGATGATGGCCGTATCCAGGGGCACGATCTCGACTGCGGACGAAGGTGGTGCAGTCTTCGTTGTGCTACCGGCAGGCGGCGAAACAACGGGGCTGGTTGTCACGCCCAGCGCCTTGGCAACCTCTAGGCTCTTCCCGTCGCCCAGAATCGCCGCCCGGTCGATCACCGTACCCAATTCTCGCACGTTGCCCGGCCAAGAGTACGACGCCAGCAAACGGACGTCTTCCGCCGAGGGCGCCACCAACGGCAGACTGAAGCGGGTGACGGCACGCTGGGCAAAATGCCGGGCAAGCTCGGCTATGTCCTCCGGCCGCTCGCGCAGCGGGGGCAGAAAGATCGGGAACACCGCAATCCGGTACCACAGGTCCTCGCGGAACTTGCCTTCGCTGACCATGGCCGCCAGGTCGCGATGCGTGGCCGCCACTATCCGCACGTCCACCTTGATCGGATGCTGACCCCCGACCCGCTCCATCCAGCCGTCCTGAAGGATGCGAAGTAGCCGAACCTGTGCGGCCGGCGGCAGCTCGGCGATCTCGTCCAGAAACAGGGTGCCGCCGTCGGCACGCTCGAACCAGCCCTTGCGCGTCTCGGCGGCGCCGGTGAAAGCGCCCCGCTCGTGTCCGAACAGTTGCGAGTCGACCAGTTCGGGTGGGATCGCGCCGCAGTTTACCCGGTGGACCGGTCCGGCCGCGCGGGGTGAGCGGTTGTGAATGGCCCGGGCAAGCAGCTCCTTGCCGGTGCCCGTCTCGCCAAAAATCAGCACAGGCACGTCAGAGCGGGCGACCAACTCCACTCGTTCCATCACCGCGCGGAGTCCCGAGTCCGCGCCGACAATCGTATCTCCCAGTGTCTTGCGTCCCAGGCGCGAGAGCAGCGATCGTTTATCCGCTTCAGCAGCTTCTCGCAGGGCTGCCATCTCGCGGAGTCGATGGTCGTTTTCCAGCGCCACCGAGAACGGATCGAGCAGTACCTGCATCAGCGCCTCATCTCGGGCGCCAAACGCGCGCTGGGCTGTCGCAACCAGCACCAACACGCCGCACACGCCGGCCTGATCGCCGAGCGGCCCGGCCAGTACGTCACCGTCCAGTTGGCCGGGCACAAGCATCTCCAACTTGTTTGGCATGGACGCGGCTCCACCGCGGTGTGCGACTTGGCCTTGTCTGCACCACGCCAGGAGCTTCTTCATTTCGGCCGCCGAGCACTCGGTACGGGCATCGGAAGCTGCGAGATCCGGGTCCAGCGATTCCACGGCCACGGTTTCCAGACAGGATCGCTGACGATCGATTCGGCGGACGAGTAACTGGTCGATCGGCATGTGGCGGACCAACAGCGCTGCGATGGTCTCGGTCGACCGGCTGATCTCGATATGCCGGCAGGCCTCTTGCCAGACGCTGAGCAGGACCGTTTGGAACTTCTTCATTGTTGGTCTCCTGTGATATGACATGGGTATTCTATCATATCTCCCGGCCGCTGTCCAGCATATTTGATGGTTAGGGCGGGAACCACGAGTGTTGCAATAGTCGGCGGTTAACAACCGCCGGGCGGGCCCGCGGGACGTTGTCCCCCAGCTATTTTGGCACAGCGTTTGCAGAAAGACTAAAAACGGCCCTCCGCGAAAGGAGTCACAAAGTGTCTTCAGTTTCCGTGATGAACAAGCTCAGCCAATTGCCAGGGCTGCGCAGACGGCGAATTCGCATCTGGGCAGCAGTTGTCCTGGCGATTGTCGTTCTGCTGGGTATTCAGGCGGCGGTGCCGCAGTGGCAAGTATTTCCCAATCTGGCGGACCAGCTAGCTCCCGGTGCAATCCTGGCCATTTTTCTGGCGGCGCTATTTTGCGAGTACATCGACTCCAGCCTGGGAATGGGATACGGCACGACGCTCACGCCGCTACTTTTGCTGGCCGGATTCGAGCCGCTGCAAATCGTGCCCTGCGTGCTCTTGAGCGAGTTCGTCACCGGGCTAAGCGCCGGGATAATGCACCACCGCGACGGCAACGTGGACCTGTTGCGCGACCGGCGTGTGCGTTCAACGGTGATCTTGCTCTCGGTGCTCAGCGTGGTGGGGGCGGTGGCCGCGGTCACGCTGGCCATTCGCGTGCCCAAGTTCTGGCTCACGGCAATCATCGCCATCATTATTCTTTCGGTGGGCGTGACCACGTTGGCAACCATTCGGCGGCGGCTGCGATATCGCCGCGGACACATGATCGCCTTGGGCGCGGTGGCGGCGTTCAACAAGGGGCTCAGCGGCGGCGGCTACGGCCCGCTGGTCACCGCCGGACAGGTCGTCTCCGGCATGTCGCCCAAGCACGCCGTGGCCGTCACCTCCTTGGCCGAGTCGCTGACGTGCGCTGTCGGACTTTCAGCCTACATGCTAATGTACGGGCGGATCGACTGGCTGCTGGCTGCTCCGCTGACGGCCGGGGCAATGTTGTCCGTGCCCGTCGCCACGTTGACCGTCCGGCGGCTGCCGGAGGCCGTGATGCGGGCCAGCGTGGGGGTGGTCACCTGCTTGCTGGGCGTCCTTACGGTTGCCAAGCTCCTCTGGTGACTCTTTCCATTGCGCAAAGCACCGTATAAAATGCGGTGCGGGGTCGTTGACGTTTCCAATAATCGTTTAGCCGCCGGGCTTGCCCGGCGCGTTTGTAGTTGCGCGTGTTGATACGCAAAAATAACCTGTACAAATTTGAGCGAGGGTGGCACGTCCCTGAGCGCAGCGAAGGGCGTGGGCGCCAGGCTCAACACGCCCTTCGTTCCTCAGGGCGTGCCACCCAATTGATCAAGTTATTTCTGCGCGGGCCCTAAACGGTAGATCAGTTGAACTTAGTGTTGTAGTATTAGCCTATGGGCCATATCGTCAACTTGGATCGCGAGTACCGGCTGTTGCAGCAGAAACTCGACTGCGCGGTTACCGGTGCACCCGACTCGCCCGTGTTGATGAAGATTCTCCGGCTGCTGTTCTCGCCCGAGCAGGCCCGACTGGCCAGCAAGATACCCGGCCAGCTTACGAGCCTGGACGACCTATCGGGCAGGCTGGGGATCGCCCGGGATGAGTTGGTCGAGAGGCTCAACGAGATGGCTCGGCGCGGGCTGGTGATCGATCTGGAGCACAACTCTCAGCGCTGGTTCGCGCTCTCGCCGATTGTGATCGGTTTTTTCGAGTTCACGTTCATGCGGGCCCGCGACGATGTGCCGATGGCCGAGTTGGCCCGGCTGTTCGACCAGTACATGGAAGACGACGATCGCCTGGTCCGTTCGGTCTTCCGCGGCAAAACGCAGATCGGCCGCTCGCTGGTCCGCGAGGAAGCACTGCCGCAGGGCGACCACACCGAGATACTCGACTGGGAGCGGGCGAGCCGGATTGTGCAGTCGGCCTCGGCAATCGGCGTCTCGCTGTGTGCATGCCGGCACAAGGCAAGCCACCTGGGCGAGGCGTGCGACCGGCCGCTGCGCAACTGCCTGACGTTGAACTTCGCCGCCGAGATGATGATTCGCAACGGTATGGCCGAGCGGATCTCCACAGAGGAGGCGATGCGCATCCTGGAAGAATCGAAACGGGCCGGGCTGGCGCAGACCGGCGATAACGTGCAACGCAAGGTGTCCTACATCTGCAACTGTTGCGGCTGCTGCTGCGGGATGATCCGGGCGATCAAGACGCACAATATCCGGGGCGCGATCGTCACCTCAAATTGGATCGTGCAGATCGACCCCGACAAGTGCACCGGCTGCGGCCAGTGCGCCAAGGCCTGCCCGGTGGATGCGATCGAAATCGTTGCAGTCGAGGACGGCGGCGGCCAGCGGAACCGCGCGGTCTGCGACGCGAGTGTCTGCCTCGGTTGCGGCGTGTGCTATACGGCCTGCAAGTCGGGCGCGATATCGATGAAGCCACGTGCGAAAAGGGTCTTCACCCCGGAGACGGTTTTCGACCGCATCGTGGCAATGGCCGTCGAGCGTGGTAAGCTGGCCGAGTTGATCTTTGAGCGGCCCGAGCGGCTCAGCCACCTGGCCCTGGCCCGGATCGCGGCCCTCGTCGAAAAATCACCCTTTTTCAAGGCCGCCATGGCGATCCGGCCGCTCAGGTCCATCTTTCTGAGTGGGATTGTCGCGGCAGCAAAGAAACAGACCGGAGAAGTCAGAGAGATTCTCCAGTAGGGTGGGTGCTCGCACCCACGCGAACTCGTGGTCCTACAAACGCGTGGGTGCAAGCACCCACCCTACGTTACTTGCCACTTGCCCTATTCGACCGGGCAGGCAATCATGGTCGACGGCGGCTTGACGTTGCAAAGATTGTAAAGGGTGAGGGATTAGGGATTGGGAGGCGAGGTTGCGCCCCCAGCGGCAGCTCGATCATTCATACATCCGCGGCGCTGGATCGCCGTTGGCGCCGGCGACGTCTATGCTTTCGAGGTCGAGCCCTGTGAAATGTTCCGGCACAGCGTCCACAATTTGGGCGCACTTTGGCAGCAGCGATTCGAAGTCGGGCAACCACCTTTTTTTCCGATACTTCCGGCTGCGACGGACCTTCGTGCCGCCTGTCAGCGTGGTGCGCCGCAAGAAGCTGCGCTGGCAATTGTGGCACCTAACGTAGAGCAGGAACGGTCGCAACAGCCAGAAGACCGAGCGGCTCTTGCTCCTACTCTTGTATACTGCTTTCGAGCAACAGTAGGGGCACTCCAATCGTTGCACAGTCCTTTGGCCAGGGCTGGAGTTAGCATGCTGTGAAGGGAGTTCTATCAGCAGGGGCTGTTCCACGCGGTGGTGACGCACCGATGCTACCACCTTACAATCGATCTTATCGACATTTCGGACCCTCAAACTTCACGTAAACCACATGGCTACCAGTCGTAACCACGCTTTTCCGGGGTTATGCCACGTGTCTCGGGGCAGTCGGGGTTAGACTCTAGGAAACACTTTTCGCTTGGCGGCGGCGGTACGCATTCCCAGTTGACATGAAAGTAGGCATGGACCAGCCGGTTGTGCATACCTGTCAAGAGGTGCTTTTGAGTCCGTGAATGACGAGTTGAGCCTTGCGTACTCGCCAGGTAGAGCCGACCAGTTGACAACATGGACTCCTGCAACGACAATAAGAATTGCACTGTCTGGGGGAAGGGCCCTCGGAGGATTCTGGTGGACCGTCGACGTTTTCAGAAAATGGAGCGGTGTTCCAACCAACAGAAACCGAAAGGACTGGCTGATGAACACTGAAAGCAACCGTGACAAGAGTCTTGGCTCCCGCCGCGAGTTCCTCAAGCGTTCCGGCAACGCTTTGGCCGGTACGGCTCTGGCCGGTGCGCTGGCGGCGCGGAGCTATGCGGGCGAAGACAATACGATCAAAGTGGCCTTGATTGGCTGCGGCGGACGCGGGACCGGGGCCGCTGCCAACGCGCTTTCCACCAAGGGCCCGACAAAACTCTGGGCCATGGCCGACGTGTTCGAGCACCGCCTGGAGTCCAGCTTCAAGAATCTCTCGAAGCGGTTCGCTGACAAGGTCGACGTACCGCCGGAGCGCCGCTTCCTCGGGCTGGATGCGTACAAGAAGGCCATCGACGCGCTGGACGAGGGCGACGTGGTGCTGTTGACCACCCCTCCGGCATTCCGGCCTGTGTATCTGGAGTACGCCGTGGAAAAGGGTCGCCACGTGTTCATGGAGAAGTCGTTCGCTGTGGATGCGCCGGGCGTGCGGCGAGTGCTCAAGGCGGGTGAGGCGGCAAAGCAAAAGAACCTGAAGATCGCCGGCGGCTTGATGTCTCGCCACTACAAGCCGCTGGAAGAGGCGATCGGTCAACTGCACGAAGGTGTCATTGGCCAGATCATCACCTGTTGGGCCTACCGCGAGCACGGCCCGCTCGGGTTCAAGAAGCGGCGGCCCGGCATGAGTGAGCTGGCCCACCAGATCCAGAACTACAGCAACTTCACCTGGCTGAATGGCAGCTTTCTCCTGGACTGGCTGATCCACAACATCGACGTGTGCTGCTGGGCCAAGGACGCCTGGCCGGTATCGGCCCAGGGTCAAGGAGGGCGCCAGGTCCGCAGCGAGCCCGATCAGTTGTTCGACCACTATGCGGTGGAATACAGCTTTGCCGACGGTACCCGGCTCATGGCCCAAGGCCGGCACATGGCCGGTTGCTGGGGCTTTTTCGGCGACGTGATCCACGGCGCCGGCGGCTGTGCCGTTCTGGGCGAAGGGATCAAAGAGCCCCGCATCTACAAAGGCCACAAGAGGACGAAAGAGAATCTGATCTGGCAGTACAAGGGAGCGGCGCGCAATCAGCACCAGGTGGAGCACGACAGGCTGTTCGAGGCGATCCGCCAGGACAAGCCGTACAACGAGACGGAGCGCTGCGCCAATGCCGCGATGGCGGGCATCCTCGGACGCATGGCCGCCGAATCGGGCAAGATGATCACCTGGGAGCAGGCCCTGGCGTCGAACATCGAGTTGGCCCCCGGCCTGGACCAGTACACCTGGGACTCCGATGCACCGGTGATGCCCGACGAAAACGGCCACTACCCGGTCGCCATGCCCGGCTTCACCAAGGTGCTCTAAGCTAAGGTGGCCCGCGCACAAATAACTTGTACGAATTCCACCAAGAGTGGCACGTCCCTGAGCGCAGCGAAGGGCGTGTTTGGGGCCCCTGTCCCCGCCCTTCGTTCCTCAGGGCGTGCCACCAATTTGTACAGCTTATTTCTGCGCGGGTCCTAACCCGCATGTTTTCCTGATCACTCACTGCTTTCTGCTTTCGGCTTTCCGCTTTCGGAAGACTTCCAGTTGTCTGGCGATCAACCCGGAATGCGGTTCCAGTTCGGCGGCCTTGGTTTGGACCTTCACGGCGTTTTCGTAGTCGCCTTTGGAGAAGTAGACATGGGCCAGGGTGTCGTAATAACCGCCGCTATCGGGGCTCAGTTGCAGCGACTTCTTGGAGTATTTCAGGGCTTCGTCGAGGTCGCCCTGGGTGTTGCCAACCAGCCAGGCGAACTGGTTGTATGGCGTAGGGCTATTGGGGTTCGCCGCAATTCGTTGACGAAGTTCCGCCGCAACCTTCTGGATCAGCCGCAGGATTTTCTCGCGGTACTCGGGGGTTTGATCGGGTAGCCGATAGCAGGCGATCAGCACGTCGACGTCGCCCGGATCGGCTTCGATCGCCTTGTCGAGGTACTCGCACTGTTTGGCTCGATCCTTTTGTTGTTGGAAGTGGCGGGCGAAGAAGCAATACATCCGCGCGCGAATTGCCGCCAGGCCCGCCCTGTTTACGGCCACGCCAAAGGGATTCTTCTCGACGGCCTTGACCAGACCCTCGAGCACCTTGGCGGCCTCCAGGTCTTTGCCCTGGTCGTGGAGCATCTCGGAGAGGCCGGACTGGGCCACCATCGCGACGGGATTGTTGGGGCCGCCGGCCTGGATCGCGTGCCGATATTCCCGCTCCGCCCATTTCAGCATTCCGCGGGCGCGCAACTCGGTCGCAGTGTTCAGGTGCATTTTCAACTGCCTGACGTCGTTGCCGGCGTTGCGCTTCAGCGCTTTGGCAGCCAATTGTTCGGCCCGATCGTTGTTGCCCTGCTCGGCCAGGGCTTGGGCGTAGCTGTAAAGCAGGATGGGATGGGTGTTGAACCGGAAACTGAACTGGCCGTACAGTTCGTCCATCGACTTCCACGCCTTTTGTCGAAGCAGCCAGTCGACCAACTCGATCAGCGTCTGCACGTCGCCTTTTTCCAGGTCGATTAGCCGCTGCATGGCCAGTACTGCGTTGTCGTTCTGATCGAGCTTCTTGAGCCATTCGATCTGGATGCGGACCAAACCGGCGACGATCTGGGCGCTGGTCTGGCTAGAGGCGCGCCCGAGCAGCAGATATTCCGCCTCCACCAGCTTCGTCCAATCGGCGATGGCAGTTTTGGGATCCTGGCCGAATCTCAGCCAGCTTAACAGCCATACGGCGGCCGTCCGGCGGCTGCCCTCCAGATGCTTCCGTACCGTCTCGGCCAGTTCTTTCGTGGGCGGCTGGGCCTGCGGCTGCATCTCGATCAGCTTAATCGCCGCGGATTTCGAGAGCACCGGCGACTTCTCGAATCGAACCAGCCGGCACAAGGCGGGAATCCCCGCTGCGTCGGGCAACTTGGCCAGAGAACGCATCCGCGCAAGCTTCGTCGCCGTATTTTGGACTTCATAATCCTTAAGCAGATTCTTCACCTCCGGCGGGTCGCTGTTGTTGACCCACTCCACGCGCATCAACCCCAACAGGTACCTGGCCCGGGCGGCGATCTCCAGATCCTCGTGGGTGGTTGCCGCGCTTAGGGCGTCGAAGGCCTCGAAAGATAGCTTAGCCAATTCGGACTGGGCCTGCTCGCGAACAAAGTAATCCTCATCGCCAAGTTGTTCGATCAGCCGGTTGATCCGCTTGGTTTGCGGTTCGGCCTCTTGGGCCAGCAGCATCGCGCCGGCGACTGCCAGGACGGCCGAGCCCAGCACTGCCGCGGCGATCCGTCGCGGGATCAGTCTGCGTAGGTATTCACAATTCATCATTCATCATTGAATAATTCTTCGATGCTACGATCGATCTCCTTCGGGTCGATGGGCCCTGCGCCGCCGGAGAAGCTCTTGTACAGTCTGCCCTGGCGGTCGTAGAGCTTGAAATACGGGGCAGCATCGATCTCGAAGGCCTCGAACAACTCTGGTCCGACACCGTACCGGCTGATGAAATTGTCGAACGTCGCGCCTTTGCCGATAAGGAATTCGAGGACCTCGGCCTGGTTGTCCAGATCATCAAGGCTGACCGAAATCACGGTCAGTCCCTTGTCGGCGAAGCGTTTGTGCAGTTCGACGGTGTGGGGGAACAGTTCCTTGCACGGTGCGCACCACGTTGCCCAAAAGTCGACCAGCACAACCTTGCCGCGGTTTCGCTCGAGCACCTCGGCGAAGGCCGCCCAGTCTATTACTTCGAGCTTCACTTGTCCTGTCTCATCGGGCCGGCCCGGCAGCAGCGAACCGGAGCAGCCGACAAGCAACAGGCCGCACACGACCGCACACGATACAACACAGCATCGACAGGATGAATTTACAAGCATTTTACTAAGTAGCCGCCGGGCTTTCCCGGCGCGTTTTCGCTGGAGCGTATTGAAAACCACCAAAGCGCCGGGCAAGCCCAGCGGCTAAAAGGCAGGCCTAATTCTCGTACTTGACACTACAGCCGAACGGTTTGGTCACGGCCGTCTTCGGCTCTTTATTGGCCAGCAGCAAGTCGATGGCATCACGGAGATAGTGCTTTTCCACCTTGTCCGCGTTCATGTTGTCGTCGATCGCGCCGATGTAGGCGATCTTGCGCTTCTGATCGAGCACGAACACGTGCGGGGTGACCTTGGCCCCGTAGTCGTGGCCCATCTTCTGCGTCGGGTCGTAGATGTACGGGAAATTGAACCCCTTCTCCCGGGCGCGGTTCTTCATCGGCTCGAGCCGATCGGCCGGAAGGTTGTTCACGTTCACCGCGATCACCTGGACCCCCTTGGACTTGTAGTCCTTCTGCAAAGCGACCAGCCGGTCTTCGTAGGCCACAGCCACCGGGCAGTGGTTGCAGGTAAAGACCACGGCGATCAGCTTGGCACCCTTGTAGTCGGACAAGCTGTGCTGCCTGCCGTCGGTGCCGATGATGCCGGACCAGTCGGGCGCTGCGTCACCGATTTGCAGCGCGGCCACCGCCAGAGCGGTGGCAAGTGTCCACTTGCGAACCATAATGTGGTCCTCCTTTCAATTGTCTTCCATACCGTCGATATAGCGGCGGAGCCGCTCCAACTCGTCGGTCACGTGGCGGAGCTTGAGCATGTTCTCCACCCGCTTGACCAGTTCCAGCTTGTTGATCGGTTTGCTCAGGAAGTCGTCGCAGCCGGCGCTGACTGCCCGCTCGATGTCGCCCGGCTCGTTCAGTGCGGTGACCATCAGAATCATGATCTCCCTGGTGGCGGGATCCTTCTTAAGTATCTTGCAGACCTCAAAGCCGCTGAGCTTGGGCATCATGATATCCAGCAGGATCAGGTCCGGCTGGAACTGGGCCACCTTGTCCAGCGTCTCGCGGCCGTCGGCCGCCATGGCGATCTCGTAATCCTTGTCGCTCAGGTAGGCCTCCAGCAACTCGACGTTGGGCAGATTATCGTCGGCGATCAGCACTCGGTTCTTGGGCATGGGCGTTTGCACCTGCTTGTTGTTTTTGTGAAGTCAGCGAGAGACTTGATAGATCGCCGGCCGATAACTGGGTGGCGGGACAGGTTTGCCCAAATCGCGGGCGGCCTCCAGCCACGCCTGTTTGGCCTTTTCCACCTCGACCAGCGCATCTTCCGGCGTCGCCCCAAAGGCCGAACACGATTCCAGATCGGGGATATCCGCAATATACCCACCATCTTCATCGCTGTAGAAGATGTTGATATGGTAGTCTTTCATGCGTCGTCCTCCAGGTTCAACATATCAGAAAACCTCACATTGCCAAGGTTACCACGTGTCAAGCGATCGAGCAATTTTTTTCGGTTCATCCTTCACTCTCTCCCGGCAGCGAGAACTGGCAGCATAACTCGGATACCTCGCCGCGAACCCGCGTGCAGAGTTCCTCATCGTCGGGTGATCTGAGCACTTGTAGGATCCAGCGGCCGATCAATCGCATCGCGTCGGGGCCCATTCCCCGGCTGGTTAGGGCCGGTGTGCCGATGCGGATGCCCGAGGGGTCCAGCGGCTTGCGCCGGTCGAAGGGGATCATGTTCTTGTTGACGGTTATCCCGCAGCGTTCCATGGCCTTCTCGGCCGCCCGCCCGGTCACGCCCAGCGGGGTCACGTCGGCCAGGATCAGGTGGTTGTCAGTCCCGCCGCTTACCAGTTCCAGCCCACCGGAAGACAGCACCTCGGCCAGCGTCTTGGCGTTGTCGACGATCTGCCGAGCGTACTGCTTGAACTGCGGCGTGAGCGCCTCGCGGAAGCAGACCGCCTTGCCGGCGATCACGTGCATCAAGGGCCCGCCCTGGGTGCCGGGAAAGACTGCCTGGTCAATCTCCTTAGCGTATCGGGCCTTGCAGAGGATCATCCCACCGCGGGGGCCGCGGAGCGTCTTGTGCGTGGTCGTGCTCACGTAGTCCGACACCGGGACCGGATCGTCGTGCAGCCGGGCCGCTACCAGGCCCGCGTAATGGGCCATGTCCACCAGCAGCTTCGCGCCGCAATCACGGGCAATCTGGGCGAACACGCCATGCGGAATCTCTCGCGGATAGGCGCTGGCCCCGGCAACAATCAACCGTGGCTTGTGCTGGCGGGCCAGCGCGGCAACCTGGTCGAAGTCGATCCGATGCGTGTCCGGCCGAACGCCATAACTGACGAAATGGTACAGCCTGCCCGAAATGTTCAACCTCATCCCGTGCGTCAAGTGCCCTCCATGGGCCAGGTCCAACCCGAGCACGGTGTCACCCGCCTCCAACACCGAGACGTACACGGCCGTGTTGGCCTGGGCGCCGGCGTGCGGCTGGACATTGACGTGCTCGGCACCGAAGAGTTCTTTTGCCCGATCCCGGGCGAGATCCTCGGCTACGTCGACGAACTCGCACCCGCCGTAGTACCGCTTGCCCGGATACCCCTCGGCGTATTTGTTCGTCAGCACAGTTCCACAGGCCTGCATCACCGCAGGGCTGGAGTAGTTCTCGCTGGCGATAAGTTCCAGGCCGTCGCGCTGTCGGGCGACTTCACCGGCAATAGCAGCCCAGACTTTGGGGTCTTGTCGTTCGATGCAGTTCATAGGGAGGGAAATTCCGACGATCGGTACAGAGGAATCACTATTATCAACCACCGAACCCGGTTCGTCAATCGGCCCACCAAGCCGCTTGCGGCTTCACAGCCAACGGGCTCGTTTCGTTTAGCGGCCGCCGGCACGGCGGCCCAGGCTGTCACAACTCCAGCGCCAGTAGGACGTTACATGCTGCCAGAAGGGAATTGCCCTTGACCCCAGCTACCCCCGGGGGTAGCATTGAGGTACATGAGGCGTACGGTTTACAGAGACATCGATCCCCAGCTTCTTCTACGACGTCCGGACCACCCCCGCGGCAATCGTGCGGAGGGAAAGCACCAGGAAGTGGTGGGAAGAAG